>JAITPN010000031.1 GCA_031289415.1 Prevotellaceae bacterium
AAGACAAGGATACATTCCTACGGAATGTCGGGTTCAGGGTGTTTGTCGGTTTCTACCGAGCGATGCAGTCCTACCGGACTGCCCCTTCGTTGGGTCGCATGTTTATAGAATAATCACGAACACAAGAATGTACGACCTCGAAGGGGACCGTATGTAGGTGGGGTAACATGTGATTCTACGCCCGCTACCCGTTTATTTCATCCAAAATTTCCTGAATAGTGTCCTGACAGCCGCCGCAACCTGTACCTGCGCCGGTAGCATTACCCACTTCATCAACGGTTTTCAGTCCGTCTGCTTTAATTGCATCTTCAATTACGCCACGGCTTACGCTCATACAATGGCAAATTATTTCTTCTCTGTCCATATTTTTTAAGTTTTAAAAATATACCGCAAATATATAAAAATAATTCGGATTTTATCCCTGTTTTAGTATTAATCTTTCTTTAATCCTTGTTTTTTTCCAAAATATACATGTCGGCGTTTTCTATAAAGAGAGAGTCTTGCGATATTTGACATCCTATACTGGCGAATATGAGTTTATACCGGTTGTCCACGATGAGGCTGCAATCGGCTTGTGTCAAACTGTCTCTATCAGCGCAGCGTTCGTAATTTTCCATCGCGGGAAGGTGCGGCAGAAGCTCATTCAGGTCAAAGGTCTTATAGCGTTTGCCGTTTTGTAGAAGATGAAACACGCCGTCGCCGTCGTAACCGGCAATTTCAAAACCGGAAGAATATTGTCTATCAGGTGTTTTCCAGTGTTTATAGCTATAATAAATCACACGGTCGTAACCTGTAACGGTAATCAGGTTTAACTCCGACTCTTTGAGGTGTATATATCTATGCGACATCGCTTTGACTTCTACAACAACGTCATCAGTTCCCAGAAGACTTTCAGCCAAAGACCAACGACTTACTTCTTTCCGCAAACTGTCGAGGTTTTGCGGGAATATTTCCTGCAACCCTTCGATGCCGTGGCATTTGACTAAGTAGTAGATAATGCTTGTCATCTCGGAATGGTCGGCGCTGTCTATTTTTTTCGTCGTATCGGCTACATATTTGCCGTCGCTCAGCAAATCATTCTTTTCCATCAGTGTACGCAACCGGTGCATTTGCGAACAATCGGACGTATGGAACGCGCTCCAAGGTCCGACCAGCGACAGCAGAGCGGCTATGCCCAACGACAGCAAGACAGGACGGAACGAGCGTCCGCGCGTGAAAATCATGTACAACGACACCGTCAGCAACCATACTACGCTCAGCAGCAGATAATAGCGGCTTTCGGTAATACCGTAGTCGGATATGCGGCGCAGCACGCCGACGCTCATCAACGCGATTACCGGAAGTTCGGTGTAGAAAAAATATTTTCCGAACCACCATGCAATGGTTGAACTTTTGGTAACGTAAAGGTTGTGCAACAGAAAATAAATCAACAATCCGCTTGCCGAATAAGTGAGGATAAGCCAACTCACCCACCCTTCGGGCAGTTCCCAAATCACCAATATCCTTAATCCATAGGCATATAAGATAACTCCATACAATAAAAATATGGGCAGCAAGATATATTGCCCTACGACACGCGCTGCGGCATAAGGTTTTACCGGTTCTTTCGTCAGGTTGGCGGGATGCGGAATACCGGCGGCAAAAAACAACGGAGCGGCAATCAGCATGAAAAATGCACCGATATAGGCAAACCATTTTTCGGAAAAGTGTATATTAAACAGTACAGAAACAACATATATCGCAACCGCCACCGCGCCGAAGAAAATCCATGCACACACGACCGCCAGCAGCAGCCGAAACCATATTTTCACATTATATCTCCAGAAAAACAACGGCTGTTTGCCGGCAGAAAAAGGCGCTAAGCCCAACCATAATAACGAAGCAAGGTACAACACGACGTAACAGACGCCGGATACGACCGTAAAGTCATCGGGCAAAAGGCAATAATACAACACCAACAACGGCAGCAGCAACCATTCCACCACACGTAGCCAACGGTGAGGCGCAAGGTTTTCCATAGCCACGCGCACCGCCAACGCCAGCGCATAGCCCAACGGCAACAACATGTTTAATTTCAACAAGACAAGCTCATTTATGCTCGAATCGGCAATGTATTGCGCATCTATCACAAACAACACCGCTACGAACAACGTGGCTAATGGAAATCGACACATCGTTGCCCAAAACTGCAACGGAATGGATGATAAGTTAAGTTTTTTCATATAATTTATATTTTACGATAATTATTTCGAGGGGTTAAATTTCTAAATGTATTGAATATATTAATGATATACATTTTTTATATTATTTTGCCTATTACGGTCGGGTCGCTCAGTTTTATCCAATAAATGGCAACCGGTTCGTTTTTTTCGGGCGTACCATTGTCATTGACGTCATAGCGCGCGTATATATACATGACGTCGTTTTGAAAATCATAGTCGGAACGTATCGCCGAATACCCCGAAGGTATCAGTTGCGTTTTTTGGGTATTGAGCCTGTCTATGTGATAAAATTTCCGCAAATCTTTGGTGGTAATCAACGAATCACGGTTGGTGTCTTCATCATACACCGATACCAAAAAGTAGTTTCTTGCCACCGGCTGCCGGTTCAGCGAATCGCTACGCACACCCGGAAAATACAGGGTTCGGATTAATACGTGATTGTCAAAAAAATAGGATAACCGTCCGGTTTTAAAAGGATTTTGTGCCATAACTTTCAAATATAGTTGTATTCATCCCACAAATCTATAAAAAAAATATCACATGGCAAAATAATCATTATACATAGAATAAAAAATGAGAATTTATAAGATGCTATAAATCAATTTATTAATTAATATCTAATTCAGTATATACGTTCTTATTGGGATAAAACGCGGCGATTTTTTTTTGAATAATCAAAAAAACATGTACCTTTGCCGCAAATTCAAATTAAAATATTGAAATGAAAACAAGACATTTATTTTTTGCTACAGCTATGCTGTTTGCCGGAGTTGTGTTTTTCGCTGCGTGCGAAGACAAAGAAAAACCTAATTCATCCCTCGTTCCAAAAGTGGGGACTGTAGAACTAAACTGCGATACCATACTTTTCGCACAAGGTGATACCATATTCACGACCGACATACTGAGTGAAGTAGATTGGGAAGTTATAGAGACACCCGATTGGATTAGAGATGTAGATCCTTTAATCGGCGACAACAGCACTGTTGAGCTTACTGTTTATGCCAAAGAATTGAAAGGCTACGACCGTAGCGGGTATATCGTATTCTTATCCGGCGAGAAAGACACTACACGTATCCCGGTAGTGCAGAAATTTCAATACCCGAACGGTATGAAAGGTTGGTTAACGGCTAAACGCCTCACAGCAGCCTCGGTCGAAACCAAAAAGAATTTCTATGTAGCCAGCACCGGTCCTTGGAAAATTACTACCGAAGACGACTGGATAACCATAAATAAGCCATCGGAAGGTACTAAAGGAACTTTTACCATTTCGGTTACCATAGCGGAAAATGCAAATAAAACCGTACGCGACGGATTAATTACATTCAAATCAGGAAAATTAGAAGCCACTATTCCGGTGAAACAGGTAAATGAAACCGTAGGCTACTGGAAAGACGGCGAACAAATTATATTGCATAGCCCACATGATATTCCCGTAGGGCGCAATCCTGTTCCCATTGCGCTTGTCATGGACGGCTTTGATTTGAGCGACTTAAAAAAATGCCCCAACAGCCCAACGCCTCAATTTAGCGGAAAGTTCGTATCCAACTATGAAGACATCAATAGCTACGCCGAATGGAATACCCGCAACGACTGCGTATATGAACGCTTTTGCCGTGCTATCACCGACTTGCTGTTACGCTTGCCGGTAATCCGGGATTTCGAAAACTATTTTGATATACGCGCCTACGTGGCAGAATCAAATTCACGCGGAAAGTATGACTTTACACCGTTCGGATGGAGCTGGCAACACGGATCCGACACAGACAAGATGCGTTCCAAGGGCTATCAAATGTTTGGCGCTGACTACCCCGGCATCGCAGCAAATGACGGTGCGCCCTCGAATGTAACATACTTTTTCGGCGCTAATGCCGGCGTAGGAGGTTTTAATATGGGCGATTGGTGCGCCATATCCAACCCGATGGTACAGCAACCGTATTTTTACCACTTGGGACACGAATTCGGCGGACACACGCTGGGACGTATCCCCGACCTTTATTATAGGTGTTCGTGGGATATAGATAAGAGAGACATACCGGCATTAAAAAATGCTACGCTGAATATTCCTGATGGTCCTCTGCCGGGCACATATACGACCAACGGCGAAGGTAAAGAAAGGGATACATGGTCGGGCAGAGCAGACGGATGGTTCTACCCGTGTTATCAAAACCAGACGGCTGACGGAATCTATAGCGACTGCGACGTAAGGAACATTGTAGCAAGTTTTGCCAACGAATGGAAGAATGGCGTAAATTGGAACGTGGACTACGAAAACGACCCCGCCAAAGTATTGTGGAAAGATTTTATTGACGATCCCGCCTATATAAGAGCTAATGGAGACCATGTGATTGGCGTACATCCTACCGCCTTCAATGCTATGTTCTGCGGTTTTTGGGGACCTGAAGATGTAGACTGTATGAAAAACACAGATGAAGCCCACTATAATTTGGGGACAAGAATGTGGCTGTGGTCTAAAATTTTGGATCGCGCCGGCGTGCCGGCTCCCACAGAGCCTTTCGGCAATTGGAGCGATCCCGGTGAACGTGCTATATCTGCATTTAAAGCCTTTGACACCAAACATAGAGTAGATCCTCTTGGCGAAATTACGGATTTTGAAGGCGGATATGCCCTGCATCCGAGATATGTATTCAAAGAAGACTCCATATTGACACAAAAATACTGGGAGATACACGACATTTATCCCGAACGCCAAAACAAAGACGGCGGCGGATTTTAATACGCCTAACGGCTGAAAAATACTATATGCAAACCCCTTATTTATTGAGGGGTTTGTTTTTTTTGACAACTTTGTATAATTTTTTTATGGGATAGTTATAAAAAATGCGTACCTTTGTCCCTTAATTATAAAATTAGATTGAATGAAAACAAAACTCTTATTGAGCATTTCGGCGCTATGGATTGCCGGCGCTGTATTTTTCGCTGGGTGCGAAGAAAAAGAAAATAAAACCGAAGGTAACCTATTTGCCCTTGTTGATATAGAAGAGGGTGACACTTTGTTTATTAGTGGTGAAGGTGCTGAAGCCATCGTTAATCTGGACAGCGACTACGATTGGGAAGTTACCGAGATACCCGAATGGCTGTCTGTTGATCCTGATTCCGGCAGTAAGGGTTTCGCTGAACTTATCTTTACGGCTACACCCCTTGACGAAAAAGGAGATGTTTCAGAACGTATAGGCGAGTTTACGCTGAAAGCGTCAAACGACCGCACGATTACTATTACGGTAAAGCAATCGTATGACTATCCGAAAAATCATACATGCAAAGCCACTCCGACTGCCATTGTAGCGCCTATATCGGCATCCAACTCAACCTTTAAAGTAATGTGTAATGCACCATGGACAGCAACCGCCGATAGCGATTGGATTACTTTGGATAAACCCAGTGGCGGAGCAGGTACGGTTACCGTTCGTGTAACTATTGCCGCAAGTTCGAACGAACGTTCCGGAAAAATTACAATAAAATCCGGCAATAAGAGTGCTACAGTATCTGTAAATCAAAAAATTTCCGCATTGGAAGCTATCTTGACCGCTAAAAAGCTCACCGCGCCGATAGGAGGCTCAGATGCGCGGCGTACAAAGAAGTTTTATCTGAACAGCAATTACCCGTGGAGCATCACTACCGACAATGACTGGATTACCATTAACCCTACAAGCGGCGAAGGAACTAAAACGCATCAAACTATTACAGCAACCCTTACTACGAATAACACTCCGCGTACCGGCAAAATTACAGTAAAAGTACACATGTCAAAAAGCGAAGACGGCGAGATTGTTGACCATGACGAAGTACGTGAAATCCCTGTCTATCAGGTGGACGACGCTACAGGCTACTGGAAAGACGGAGAAACCATTTACCTGCATGCTTCGTACGACGTAGAAGCCGGACGCAACCCTATTCCCATTGCATTGGTAATGGACGGCTTCGATTTGGGCGACTTGAAAAAATGCCCCAACACCCCAACCGCCGTGCTTAACGGCGCGCTCGTTGCCAACCCTTCCGTCATCAATAGTTACACCGAATGGAGCGCTGACGCCAGCGACGACTGCGTATTAGAACGCTACGTGCATGCCCTTTCCGATTTGTTGATGCGCCTGCCGGTGGTTAGAGATTTTGAAAAATATTTCGATGTACGGGCGTATGTGGCTGAATCAAACTCACGTGGAAAATACGACTTTACCACTTTCGGATGGAGCTGGCAACACGGACCTGACCAAGGCGCTATGTGGAATAAAGGCTATGCACTGTTTGGCGACAACTATCCGAAAATCCGAGAAATAAAACCCGAAGCCGAATCAAATGTAACTTTCTTCTTCGGTTCTATCAGTGCAGTAGGCGGATTTAACCAAGGAGACAACTGTACGATTTCTACCCCGATTGGTCAAAACGGATATTTCTACCATTTGGGACATGAATACATAGGGCATACGCTCGGTCGTATCCCTGACTTGTATGCCGGCGGTATCACCGTAAGCCAAAAAAATATTGGGGATCAAACGATTTTGCACAAGGCAGACCACCATCCTCTTGCCATACCGGGCGGAACTTACACCGTAGTAAACGGAAAAGAACGCGACCAATGGACGCCCACATACCTGCGACCGGTAGGCGACACCGGCGGCTGGTTATATCCGTGCTATGAGAGTCAGGTGTCTGACGGTAAATATGACGACTGCGACGTACGCGAAATGGTATGGAACTTTGCGCAGGAATGGCCCAAAGGCTTTAACTGGAATGTCGATTATGAAACAGACAAGAATAGGGCAGTATGGCATCCATTTGTGAATGACCCGAAATATACAAAATCGACCTTAGGTTCATACGCCACAGGATTTAATGTCTTCAATAACTTCCGCGGACCGGAAAACGGCATTTGTATGAGAGAAGTGGACGAAGCGCACTTCAGTCTCGGCTCAAGAATATGGCTGTGGAATCAGTTCTTGCGGCGTTCGGGCGTTCCCGACCCGGATGACTTCGGAAACTGGGCATCATCGCACCCGCGTTCTATTCAGAATTTCTATAACTGGGATACCGACCCTGCAAAAACCGACATTCGCGGCGAAATTGAATTCGACGGCTTGGGATATGCAGACCGTCCGCGCATGGTATTTAAAGAAGACTCTATTTTGAAGCACAAATACTGGGTTGACCACGATATTTATGCCGAACGTCAAAACAAAGACGGCGGCGGATTCTAAAATACGGTAACCGGCAAAAGCACACGATACGCAAACCCCTTATTCATTGAGGGGTTTGTTTTTTTACGCCAAATAAAAAATCCTATTGATAATCAATAGGATTAAGCACTTAGTGCCCGAAACAGGACTCGAACCTGCACAGCCTTGCGACTACTAGTCCCTGAAACTAGCGCGTCTACCAATTTCGCCATTCGGGCTGCAAATCTGGGTGCAAATATATAAAATATCATCGGGGTACACAAAAAAATCCAAAAAATATTCGTATCTTGCGAAACTATTTATAAATAAAATTAAGTTAAAAAAACGCCTAATCTAATCATTATGAGCGCATATAGAATTCTTTTAGTTGATGACGAGAATGATATTCTCGAATTTTTGTCCTACGCCTTACGAAAAGAGGGGTACGAGGTGCATACCGTAAACAACGGTTCGGACTGCATACGCATGGCTTTAGATAAGTTACCGCACCTTATATTACTGGATGTGATGATGCCTGTCATGGACGGCATTGTTACCTGCGAAGAAATTCGCAGGCACAAAGAGCTGGCGACCACCGTAATCGCTTTTCTTACGGCGCGCGGTGAGGATTATTCACAAATTGCCGGCTTTGAAGCCGGCGGCGACGACTATATTATAAAGCCGATACGCCCAAAAGTACTAATCAGCCGGATTAAAGCGTTGCTGAAACGGTTTGAGCAAGACCCCGCGTCGGCGGGAACAAGGCAGCAGCAGGTGCAGGTGGGGCACGACCTCTTCATCGACCGCGAACGCTTCCTGATAATCTTCGAAGGTAAAGAACTGACGATTCCGAAGAAAGAATTTGAGTTGCTGGAACTATTGTCGTCGAGACCGCAAAAGGTATTTTCGCGCGACGAAATATTCACCGCCGTGTGGGGCAACGACATTATAGTGGGCGAACGGACGATTGACGTACACATCCGCAAACTTCGTGAAAAAATCGGCGACAATTATATTAAAACATTGAAAGGCGTAGGATATAAATTTATAAACGAGCCTTAATAATGTAAAAAAAACAGTAGTAACAAGCAGTATTTCATTCATCATGGCAAACGTAAAAATCACAGCCGTATCGTACCTCAATACCATTCCGTTCCTCTACGGAATCAGACATTCTGCTGTGGCGGATGCTATTGATATGACGATTGACACGCCGGCTGTATGCGCACAACAACTGGCTTCGGGGCAAACCGACGTGTCGCTTGTGCCGGTGGCAGCCATCCCCGGCATGCCCTACTACCAATATGCCGGCAACTTTTGCATCGGGGCGGTGGGCAAAGTACGCAGCGTGGCGCTGTTTACAAACACCGGTTTGCAAAACTTGAAAACCGTGTACCTCGATGCCGAGTCGCGCACATCGGTGATGCTGGCGCGCGTGCTGGCGCGCAACTACTGGAAAATCGAGCCGACGTTCAAACCGTTTTTCGGAAAAAAAATAAACGACCATGAGGGCTGCGTACTCATCGGCGACAAAGCCTTGCGCCACGAAGGGCTATACACCCACCGCTACGACTTGGCTGAAGCGTGGATACAGTACACCGGCATGCCCTTTGCGTTTGCCGCGTGGACAGCCAACAAGCCGCTTCCCGCCTCGTTTCTCGACGCGTTCAACGAAGCGTTGGACTACGGCGTACGGCATATCCCGCAAGCCCTCGACCGCCATTGGAAAGACGCGGACAGCGCGCTCCCCTGCCCGTACAATACGGCGTTGGAATATTTGCAGTCGAACATCCATTATCCGTTCGACGAAGCGAAGAAAAGCGGAGTAACTAAATTCTGGAATTTGCTAAACGATTTTGCCGTATGATTACAATATTTTACAAAGCGCTGAAACAAATCAACAGCTCCAACGACATCAACCTGCTTGAATCATTGGGCTACGACGACATCTTGTGGATTGACCTCAACAATCCGTCGGGCGACGAAAAACGGTCTTTGGAAGATTATTTGGAAACATCGCTGCAAACCCGCGCCAAAGCAGAGGAAATCGAAAGCTCGTCGCGCTATTCGGAAACAGAAAACGCGATTTTCGCCAACGCCGAATTTTTGATTGGCGGCGCCGAAGACTACAAAGAAGAAACCGTATCGTTCATCCTCTCGTCGGGCATTCTGGTTACCGTACGCAACTCGCTGCTGCGCACGTTCTCCGAAATCGAATGGCGGCTGATGGCTAACCACCGCAGCTACGCCACCGGATACCACCTGCTGGTTGCTATCCTCGAAAACAGGATTGACCTCGACGCCGACATGATTGAATTGCTGGCTAAGGAAATTGCGCAGCTCGGCAAGCGCATCAACCAAGAAGAAAAAATCAGGGAAGAACTGCTGTACGACATCAACCGGCTGCAGGAAAACTCCATGACGATACGCGAAAACATTATCGACAAGCAGCGCATGGTGTCGAGCATCCTGAAAAGCGACAAATTTCCGAGCGACATTTACCCGAAGCTGAGCGTGATGATTAAAGACATCAGCTCGCTGCTCAACCACATCGACTTCGGGTTCGACCGTCTGGAATACCTGCAAAACACGGTACTCGGTTTGATTAACATCGAACAAAATAAAATCATCAAAGTATTCACGGTAGTTACCGTATTCTTCATGCCCCCCACCCTCATTTCGAGCATCTACGGCATGAACGTGGAACTTCCCTTTGCCAAGCTCGAATACTGGGGCTTTATCATCACCATCTGCCTCATGATACTCTCGTTTGCCGTAACGGTACTCTACTTCAAACGAAAAAAACTACTTTAAAAAAAAACAAAAACACGATACTATGAGCAAGCGCTTACGGAATATATTTTTAGGAACTGCCATAGCCGCAGGACTCTGCGCGGCAACACTGTCGGCGCAGCCCGCGCCGCGGCGGCAGACGGTGTACGTCATTGAACTGATGCAGGAAATCAACGCTCCGGCGGCGCGCCTTGTACACAAAGGACTTGCCGCCGCCCAGAAAGCCGAAGCCGACTACGTATTGCTGCGGCTGAACACCTACGGCGGCGAACTCTCGGCTGCCGACTCGATACGCAACGCCCTCCTGCACTTCCCCATTCCGCTCATCGCATATATCGACAACCAGGCGGCGTCGGCGGGCGCGCTCATCGCCATTTCCTGCGACAGCATCTACATGCGCAGCGGCGGAAGCATCGGAGCTGCCACCGTAGTGCACCAAACGGGCGAAGCCGCGCCCGACAAATACCAGTCGTTCATGCGCGCCATGATGCGCGCCACCGCCGTGGCGCAGGGGCGCGACCCGCACATCGCCGAAGCCATGGTGGACCCCGACATCGTAGTACCCGCAGTGAGCGACAGCGGAAAAGTACTCACCTTCACCGTCGACGAAGCCATCGTGCACCACTACTGCGAAGGCAAAGCCGAATCCGTAGCCGAAGTCCTGCAACAAGCCTGCATCGAGGACTACGACCTCGTTACGTACACCCCTACCCTGCTCGACGTCATCATCCTCTTCCTCATGAACCCCTTTCTGCAAGGGCTTTTCCTGATGGTTATCGTCGGCGGCATTTACTTTGAACTGCAATCGCCGGGCATCGGATTCCCGCTGCTTGCCGCAGGCATCGCCGCGCTGCTCTACTTCGCGCCGCTCTACCTCGAAGGGCTGCTGCAAAACTGGGAAATCCTCATCTTCGTACTCGGACTGATACTCATTGCGCTCGAAATCTTTGTCGTCCCGGGGTTTGGCGTTACCGGCATTTCGGGCATACTGCTCTGCACCGCAGGGCTGGTATTTGCCATGGTCGACAATACGGCGCTCCACGCCCCCGACGGCTTCCACGCCGCCCTGCTGCTGCGCCCGATAGCCATACTCTCCATCTCCGTATTCGGCGGATTGGCGGGGTCGATATACCTTTCCCGAAGGCTTTTCGACACACGGATGTTCGACCGCGTGGCGCTCAAAACCGACCTCACCGGCAGCGACGGATACCTCGGCGTATCAGCCTCGCCGGCAGCGACGGTAGGCTGCACCGGCACGGCGCAAACCTCGCTCCGACCGTCGGGCAAAGTACTCATCGGCGACGTGCTGTACGACGCCGTTGCCGAGCGCGGCATGATTGACCAAGGCGACGCCGTGCGCGTTACACGCTACGAAACCGGACAGATTTACTGCGTCAAAATAGATAAAGAATAACCACGTCACCCCCGCAGCCGTTACCCATGCTCAGCGACTTCCTCTTTCAGCAACTCAAAAAACATCTTGTGTACGAGCCTACCGGCGACCAAGAAGCGCTGCTGCGTACGCTCGCCGCGTTCATCACCGAACCCGCCGACGGCGCGGTATTCGTCCTCACGGGCTACGCCGGCACGGGCAAAACGACGGTCGTAGCGGCGCTCGTCCGCATGCTCGACGAGATGGACACCGACGCCGTGCTGCTTGCCCCCACCGGAAGAGCGGCAAAAGTGCTGTCGGGCTACGCAGGCAAAAGCGCCGGCACGATTCACCGGAAAATATACCGGCAAAAAATAAAAGACGACCCCGCAAGCGCCTTCGTGCTGGCGGCGAACGAAGCGTACGAAACGGTTTTTATTGTTGACGAAGCGTCGATGATTTCCAACGACGCGCAAGGCTCGGTATTCGGCTCGGGCAGCCTGCTGAACGACTTGCTGCAGTACGTCCGCAGCGGCACGGCGTGCAAGCTGATTATGGTAGGCGACGCGGCGCAGCTCCCGCCCGTACGCTCGCCCTACAGCCCCGCGCTGCGCACCGAAATGTACCCGAAAACGGTGCAGGCAAACCTCTCGGAAGTCGTGCGGCAATCAGCCGGTTCGGGCATTCTCGACAACGCCACGCGCCTGCGCCGGTACATCGAAACCGGCTGCGACGCCATGCCCGCGTTCCAACTGCAAGGCTACAGCGACATCGAACGCATCGGCAGCGCCGACGTTGCCGGACGGCTCGCCGAAGCCTACGACACTTACGGCGAGCGCGAAACCGTCGTCATCTGCCGCTCCAACAAGCGGGCGAACGTGTACAACAACGGCATCCGCAACCACCTGTTCGAGCGCGACGACGAGCTGGTGCGCGGCGACCGCCTGATGGTCGTCAAAAACTGCTACCGGTTTATGGAAAATACGCATATCGACTTCATTGCCAACGGCGACATGGCGGAACTCCTGAACGTCCGCCGCTACGAAGAGCGCTACGGCTTCCGCTTTGCCCGCGCCGAGCTGCGTTTCCCCGATTACGACAATACGGAAATTACGGCGAAAATCATGCTCGACACGCTCCACGAGGAAAGCGCGGCGCTCAACACCGACAAGCAACGGCAACTGTACGAAGCCATTGCCGCCCACTACGCCCACCTCCCGCACAAGCAAGACCGCCTGAAAGCCGTGCGCGAAGACGAGTATTACAACGCGCTGCAAATCCGCTACGCCAACGCCGTAACCTGCCACAAAGCGCAGGGCGGGCAATGGAAAGCCGTGTTCCTCGACTACCCCTTCCGCAAAGACCTCACGCCCACGTCCGACGACCTGCGATGGCTCTACACCGCCTTCACCCGCGCTACGCAACACCTCTACCTCGTGAATTTCGATGCGGGTGAAGCGTGAAGTGTTAAGCGTGAAGCGTTAAGCGTGATGAGTGAGGGGTGAAGTGTGAAGCGTGAAGTGTTAAGCGTGATGAGTGAGGGGTGATGCGTTGTTTATCCGAGGGTGTTCCCTTATATTTTTAGAATAGTCCACGCGGTTTGCGGGGGACTCCACGCGGTTTGCGGGGGACTCCACGCAGTTTGCGGGGGACTCCACGCAATTTGCGGGGGACTCCACGAAGTTTGCGGGGGACTCCACGTAATTTGCGGGGGACTCCACGCGAAAAAAACCACGTCATGGCGGGCTTGACCCGCCATCTCCTGATAATATAGGTGCAGCGGGGCGGGGGATTCCGTGTCAAGCACGGAATGACGGAGGGGAAATGCTTCACGCATCGCTCCTACCCTTTCACTCATTTCTCTTAATATTTCACACATTTCTCTTCACTCTTAACGCATCACGCTTCACGCTTCACACTTCACGCTTAACACTTCACGCATCACGCTTCACATTTAACTCTTCACGCTTCACTTTCAGGAGTTCGCGGTAGTACATGAGGGCGGTGAGGGTGAAGTAGATGCCGGCTTGCAGCCAGAGGTTGCGGTATTCGAAGGCAACTTCCCAGAGTTCGGCGCTCATGGTGTTTATTTTTACAAATCCTTGGATGCCGAAGGTGGAGGGGATGAGGTAGCCGATGTAGCGCCACGCGTCGGGCATGGCGGCGAGGGGCCACGAGACGCCCGACAGGAATAGGAAGATGAGGGAGGTGAAGACGAGGAGCATCATCGGGGTTTCGCGCCCGCGGATGAAGGTGGAGAGGAACATGGCGAAGAAGGTGGCGGCGAGGAGGTAGGGTAAGAGGAAGAGGAGCAGCGTGCTGTAGTTGGTGAGTTGGGGGATGCGGAAGAGGTAGGGGACGATGACGAGGGTCCAGAAGCAGACGAAGGTGTAGAGGGCGAGGTATGCCATTGTTTTTCCAAAGACGATGCGGAACGTGCGGGTGTAGATGTGGCGCATGGCTACGGGGATGAGCCGTCGGCGGTTGCGTTCGCGGGTGGTTGCTGCCAAGATGCCGATGCCGAGGAGGAGGCTTTGTTGGATGACGAGGATGAGGATGGCGGGAAGGAGGAAGGAGGCAAATCCGCCGTGGGGGTTGTAGAGGGCTACGGCTTCGGTGGCGAGCGGGGCGTCGTGGGGCTGGACGCGGATGGTGCGGCGCATGTCGAGGCTGGCTTCGGTGGTGGCGAGGAGGATGGCTTTATAAAAGAGTAGTCCCGACATGTCGATGTAGAGGGCGACGACGGCTTGTTCGTCGCGGTGTATTTTGGCGCTGAAGTCGGCGGGGATTTGCAGGATGCCGTAGGCTTCTTTCCGGTCGGTGACGTCGCGCGCCTGCCGGAGGGATGGGGCGTAGGCGACGATTTGTACTTCGGCGGTAGCGCCAATCCGCCGGACAAATTCGCGGGCGAGGGCGCTGTGCGATTCGTCGACGACGACGAGCGGTACGTCGCGGATGGTTTCGGTGTTGTAGATGCTTCCGTAGAGGAGGGGGTAGAGGAGCGGTACGCCGATGAACATGAGTACGACGGCGATGTCTCGACGGATGTTCGTCAGTTCCTGCCGCCAGATGATGAAGCAGTCGGATATGCTTTGGTGTATGGCTTGCCGTATGTTCATGTCAGCGTTTGTAGGGGACGTTTTTCAACGACCATGTTAGGTGGTGTAACGTAATGAGGGGGGCTGCGAGGAAGGCGAGGAGCGCGGCGTAGTGGGGCAGGCTGCAGGCGAAGCTGCGTTCGTTGAGGGCTTGGTCTACGTATATAAGGAAGTAGTGGCGCAGGGGGAAGAGGTGGCTGAGGGCTTGCAGGGGCGGGTACATGGCGTCGACCGGAAAGGTGAATCCGGTGATGGAGAAGGCGAACATGCCGAAGAGGCAGGCGAAGCTGAGGGCGAGGCGCAGGGTCGGGAAGCATCCTATCATGAATACGCCCAGCGCTTGCGAGGCGACGATGAAGAGGAGCAGCGCGCCGAGCATGTTGACGATGTGGTGTACGGGAAAGTGCATGAAGATGTAGAGGGAGAAGAAGATGCCTATGCCTGCGATGAAGAAGAGGATGGTTTGCGGGATGAGTTTGCCGGCGAGCGCCGGAAGGATGGATGCGTTGCCGGAGGGAAGCCATTCGCCGATGGTTTTTTCTTTGACTTCGATGCCGATGCTGTAGACGGTAACGCACATAATCATGAGGGTGAGTATGCCGAGTAGGATAATGTTGCTCAGGTATACGGAGTAGTTGAGCCATGGGTTGCCTACGGGGTGGGTTTCGATGGCGATGGGTTGTACGGCGGCGATGAGCTGTTCGTCGCGCTGCCCCCGCGCCCTTCCGGTTTGCAGGACGACGGCGCCGGTGGCGAGGGTCGCTACGGTTTTCATGTCTTTGAAGAGTAGCGAGCCGGCGATGAGGTAGGTGTTGTTGGTGTAGAACGAGAGTACGGGGCGTTTGCCGGCGACGGTTTCTTGCGTGAAGTTGCGGGGGATGTAGAAGATGCCGTAGATGTGTCCTTGCTGCATTTCGGTTTGGGCTTGCGAAAAGTCGTTGTATTGGGCTACGATTTGCGTGCCTTCAAAGGCGTTGAGCTGTCGGGAGAGGTTGCGCGAGGCGGCGGTGTTGTCTAAATCGACGACGGCGATGGGCAGGTCGGTAGGCAGCCCTTCGTGCATCATGGTGAGGAAGAAGAGGCAGGAGATGCACGGCACGAGGAAGATGCAGAACCAGTAGATTCGCCCTTTGAGTAGTCGTCCGGTTTCGCGAGCGGCAATGTTGAAGATAGTATTCGTCATATCATTTATCGACATTATCGTTACAGGGAGGGGTGCGTGGTTAATGGTTAATAATCGCCGACATGCCCGGATACAGCCCTTCGACGTATGTGTCGGGGCGGGCTTTTACTTCAAAGGTTTTCAGGTCGTATTGCCCGTTTATTTTCGTGGCTTTCCATGCGGCGTAGGCGCCCATGTCTTTCAGGTAGTATACGGTTAGGGTGATGTCTTTGCCCAGCGCGGGGATGTAGGCTTTGAAGACGCTCCCGATGGTCATTGTGTGGAGGAGGTCTTCGCGGACGTTGAAGACGACCCATGCGTCTGTTTTGTCGAGGACGTTCATGACGGGCGCGCCGGCGCCGACGAGTTCGCCTTCTTTCGGGAATATTTCGGATATTTCGCCGCTGATGGGGGCTGTAAGGTAGGCTTCGTGCATGTAGGATTGTACTTCGCTCACCACTCCCCTCGCCTGATTGAGCAAGGCTTCGGCTGATAGCCGGTCTTCTTTTTCAGCGCCGTTTTTTGCCATCCGGTATTGCGACAGGGCGGCTTGTTCGGTGGCTTTGGCGGCGTCGTGGTTGGCTTTGGCTTCGTCGCATTTTTGTGCGGATACTACGCCTTGGTCAAAGAGGTTTTGTATCCGTTGGTATGATTTTTCGGCAATCAGAAGTCCGGCTTTGGACTTCTGCCATAGGGCTTCGGCTGCCGCAATCTGCTCTTCGCGCGCGCCTTTGGCGGCTTTGGCGTTTTGCGCTTGCGCCGCGGTCTGCACGGCTTGCGCCTGCTCAAGTTTCGCTACTACTTCGGGGCTGTCGACGACGGCAAGCGTGTCGCCTTTCTGCACCGCGTCGCCTTCTTTTACTTTGAGCGCCAAAATACGTCCGGGGACTTTTCCCGCAACCCTCACTTCGGTGGCTTCTACCTGCCCCTGAATGATTTCGACGTTAGGTTGAAGAAAATACCAGCCCAATAAGGCAACGCCTCCTAAAAATGCTATCACGGCTATAAACACCAACAGCATTTTGTTTTTTCCAGTAATCTTTTCGTTGATATTCATGTGTTCTTAATTTTCTATTTGTTCATGTTTAACTTTTGTGATTCCCATGGCTTTTTCCAGCTCCGCCTGCCCCAGCATCACCGCTATTTTGGCGTCAATAAGTTCGGACTCGGCTTTGTACCACGCCGTTTGCGCTTCCATCACGTGGAGCGACGGAATCACGCCTTCTTTGAATCCGAGTGTCGCATAGCGCAGGTTTTCGTCGGCATTTTCTTTGTTCTTTCCGGCAGTAATCCATTTTTTTTGTGCTTCTTTCAGTTTGAATGAGGCTTGGTGCACTTGCAGTTCTATTTTTTCTTTGGCGTCGTCCATTTCCAACTGCTTGATGCGGGTTTCCGCTTTGGCGGCGCGCAGTTGGTGCTGCTTTTCGCCCCAATGGAACAGCGGTACGTCCACGAGAATCCCGACGTGCCACGAACCGGCAAATTTATTCTCAAATCCGTTGAAAAGATTGGGGTTGCTTACTAAATAATTGCCGGTTAAAGCCACCGTCGGAAGCATGTCGGCAACGACGAGCGATTCTTTTTTCTTATATATTTTTGTAGCCAAATCGAGGCTTTTCAATTCGGGACGGCGGCTAAATGCAGCCTCTGCGTTGGCAGCGTCAACCGGCGACAGTAGCGGCTCAGCCGCCGCGTCAGCCAGCACGATGGGTTCGTCCAGCGGCAAGCCACACAAGCGACACAACAGCATTTGCGACAGTTGCAGCCCATTTTCTACTTGGAGCAACGTCATTTCCGCTTCGTTCAATTTTACTTTTACGGATAAGCCTTCGGCGCGGGTTGCAATGCCTTCTTTTATCAATGCCTGCACGTCGCTGTCTATTTGTCGAAGCAAGGCTACGTGGTTCAGGGAGAGCGTGTGCTTGCCAAGTACGGACACGGTTTGCCAATAAGCCTGATCTACCTGAAGTATAATTCCCTGCACTTCGGATTCGTGCATTGCTTTTGCCAAATCTTCGGCATAATCGGTGATTTTGTTGTATGCCGCAATTTTCCCGCCCATAAACAGCGGTTGCAGCAATGAGATACTACCAGCAAATACATTGTGCATATCCATTTCGAAACTTTTTTTCGGAATGATGATGTGTTCTTTCCAAAGGATTTTATCGGGGTTGGCTGCCGGATCAAAGGGATTACCGGCAGCGTCCAGCGGCACAGGGTTTCCGTCAATGACCGTCCACGAATTATTGATTTGGTCGGGCGTAAAACCAAAGCTGCCGTTGGGCTGAACCGTCCCGACAGGGAGATATTGGTCTGCCCCCAGCAGCGAAATGTTCTTTTGGTTGTACAAGTATGCGCCTTTCAAAGATATATCGGGCAAATACTGCGTAAAAGCAGATTTGTTTTCTTCGGATGCTTTTTTGATATTTTCCTGACCGATTTTCAGCTGTTTATTGTTCTCAAGCGCTAAATCCCGACAGTCTTGCAAACGCAGTACTGTTTGAGCATTGGTGAAAATACTCGTATTCAAAATGAGCAAAATGAGCAAAATTTTCTTCATCATACAACACCTAAATTTATTTTGATATCCTTCTCTAACTTTATAAGCAAATATAAGACCATACTTGTAAAAACCGCAAAGCAACGATTGCCAATTCAAAAAAACATCTTCTCGATTTTTATATAATTCACACATGACAAAATAGTTATTACAAAATATTTTCACATATTAAAAATATATTATTTCTTATAACGGCTGACGCAGCGCGTCGCCTTACAGTTTTGCTTTTTCTTCGGCTTCTTTCACCAATTTATCGCCTTGTTTTTGCGCCGTATCCACTAACTTATTCGCCTGTTCGTCGGCGGTTTTGTTCAAGTCAGCGGCTTTGTTTTGCGCTACTTTCACCAATTCGTCGCCTGCTTTTTGGGCAGCTATTTTGGCTATCGGATTCTTGGCTTTGGCGACCAACGCATCGCTTTGCTTCTTCGCTTCGTCCACTAACTTATCGCCGGCTTTTTGGGCTTCGGCGCGGACGTTGTTTGCCTGTTTCTGAGCCGTTGCCACCAACGCATCGCTTTGTTTCTTCGCTTCGTCCACCACTTTTTGCAATTCCGCATTGGCTTTCGACTTCAGTTCATTGACCACCACGTCTTTTACATTCGACAAGGTTTCGGCTGCGCCAAGCGTTACGGTCGGCTTGGAGAACACGCCGCCAAAAGTAGCCGTTACTTTCATTTTCACGTCTTTCAACGACTGCGGCAACACGCCGCTGACAAGGCTTTGCGGAAGTTCAATGTCGGCTTTATAATCAATCGTTTTATCCAAACCGGTGGAGCCGGACAGCACCAGATTGGCAACGCCGGTGTTCAGCGTAAAAGGCTCTGTGTATATCCGTCCGTTTTTGATTTCAAATTTCACTTTCACGTCTTTGGCTTTCAACGTTTTTAAATTATCGTTTTTCAACGTGGCAGCCAGCACGTCCAACGCTTTGATGTTGGATACGCTCATGTCTTTCGACGTAAGCACGCCGTTGCCCATCAAGGAAGCATAAACCGGCGACATCGTATTGTCTAACTTGCTATCAATCCGGCAATCAAGAGAAAACCGTCCGGTCATATTTTCAAAAATCGGGGCAAACTGCTTCACCATGTCCATCTGCCTATACACGTCGGTGTAGAGCACGTCTTTGATGTTCAGCGTCATGTCCACGCGCGGATTGGCGGCGTCTTCCGTGCTGTAAAAACCGGTGGCGTTCATCGTGCCGCCGAAAGCATTCATCCCGACATTCCGAAGGTTCAATTTCCTGTCGCCGACGGTAATATTTCCTTTGATATTTTCCAAAATAATAGAATCGTACACCACTTTTTTGAGGCTTGCGTTCAGTTTAAAATCAATATTTTTCGGGATTTCGATAGCTGCCGAATCCGCCGGTGTGTCGGCGGCGGCAGAAGCGTCGTCGTCGCCCATGAAATCATTGATATGTAACAGCGACGACGCGATATTCAACTCGCCTCGTATCGTTTCGTCTTTCAGGATATATGCAATGTAGTTCGACAATTTGCCGTTAGCCTGTATGTCGCTGTTGCCTATTTTCATATCAAAATTAGTCAACGCGGCATATTTAGGCGTAAACGTCAGTTGGGCGGTCTGCACAAGCACCGGCGGCATATCGCTGCCGGTGTAGGTAAACCCGCTGAGCGACAAGTCGCCTTTGGCGTTCACCGATTCGTACTGCTCCTTTTCGATTTGCGAAAGACGCCCTGCCATTTCAAAATCGGCTTTCAAAAGCCCCGATAAAGTCATTCCGTCCAACGGATACACCTCCTTAATTACATCCAAATCCAACGTCCCCTTAGCGCCCGCGTCAAACCGCAAATCCGAGATGGGCGTAGATGCTTTGAAGCGCACATCAAACGGATTTTTTGCTATTTCGAAATAAAACTGACTAACGTCCACCGTCGTTAAATCCAACACCCCGCCGGGGTTGGCTACCGCCACCGCGATACGGATATTATCTACGGATTTTGGCAAATCGGGGTATTTGAAAGAGGCGTCGGCAACGTTCAGCCGTACGTCAAACGCAGGCAGGATGCTGTCCCGGTACACGCCTTTCGCCTGCGCATCAAACGTTAGATTGCCTTGCGTGTGGATTGTTTCAAAATCTTTGGCATAGATAGCCGGAATCATCGACAGCAGGTTTTTGAACGACGTACTCGGCGTGTTCAGTTTGACGTCCATGTCGAACCCTTCGTCGAGCAGCGCAAGCCAGCCGTCGAGGTTCAGTTTGATGTTGTTCAGTTGCAGTTCGTTTTCCGAAAGCGTAAATTTATAATTTGTCAAATCAGCCTCGGCATTGATATTGGCGTCAAACGTGGCATTGTTCAGATAAGCTACGTCGTCCATCAAAAAACTGAGCTTTCCGATTTCAATCTTCGTGCGGAGCATCGTAACATCCTGCGTCATATCGCCCGACAGCGAAATATTCGCATTGCCGACCACGGCTTTCATCCGGCTTTCCCGGTCGTCGTACACGATGTATCCGTCGTCGACGGTTATTTTTTTCAGCTGCAGGTTAAACGCCGTTGCCGCCGCCGTATCGCCGGCAGCCACAGCCGTAGTATCCGGCGCTTTCATCACGTCCCAATTGACTTTGCCGTCGGGCAACACTTTGGCATATATTCTCGGCTTTTTCAACACCACGCGGTTGATGGTCATCTGCTCGCCAAACAAACTTTGGATGTTTACGCTCACCGACAGCCTGTCGAACGCCGCAAGGGTATCGTTCTCAAAATCACCTACGCCCACGATGTAAAAATCGTCAATGGCAACCGATGCGTTCGGGAAATTTCTGATAAAGCTAAGATTCAGTTTACCGAAATCAATCTTTGCATTCAACATGCCGTTTGCTTCGGTTTTCACGATTTCAATAATTTTTCCCTGAAACAGGAATGGCGTTACTATCAACAACAATATCAACGTCAATAGTGAAATACCTGTAATTTTCAAACATCTTTTAATAATTTTTTTCATCACTTAAATTTTTAGCAATATTACGAATAATCTTCGGAAAATACAAATATTGATAACGAAAAAGGGCAACTTTCGCAAGCTACCCCTAAAAAAATATTATAAAAAACTTTGCAAATGTAGTGTTTTTTTGGAGAGTTTGAAAGTTTTTTCTTACATTTGTACGTTTTATAAGGTATCGAACGAACAACAATTTAAAAAAATCAGTATGAACGTAAAAAAAATCATGATGTGCGCAGCGAGCCTCGCGGCAGGCTTGGCGCTGCTTTCCGCTTGTGGAGGCGACGAGCCGGTGATTACGCCGAAACTCGACGTAACGCCCGCGACGGTTAACGCAACCTCCGCCGGCGGGGCTTCGACGGTTACGGTAACCGCCAACGTGGCGTGGACTGCCGTAAGCGATTCGTCGTGGGCTACCGTGTCCGACAAGACCGACATCGGGTTCATGATTAACGTTGCGGCGAACCGGACGGCGGAGGCGCGCACCGCCACGGTAACCGTATCGGGCGACGGGGTGTCGAAAACCGTTACCGTAGCGCAAGCCGACATAAAGCTGTCGCTCACTCCTACTGTGGTAAACGTAGCGGCAGGGGGCGGCACGAAAATAATTGCCGTAACGCCCGACGTCGACTGGACGGTGGAAAGCAACCAGCCGTGGGCTAACGTAGCGTCCAACAGCTCGAACGATACGGTTATCGTAACCGTAGACGCCAACGACGCCGCCGAACGCTCGGCTACGATTACCGTAAGCGCAGGCGGCAAAACCGCTACGGCTACCGTCGTACAAGCCGGAAAAGCCGTAAAGCCCGAATTATGGCAACCGCTTATCATTCCGCCTACGTACAGCAAAACAGGTATGTTTCTGGATATTTCAGCCGACGCCACCGGCGA
Organism: Prevotellaceae bacterium; assembly: GCA_031289415.1. Lineage (GTDB taxonomy): Bacteria > Bacteroidota > Bacteroidia > Bacteroidales > UBA932 > JAIRLC01. The sequence continues at coordinate 22,237 of JAITPN010000031.1, forward strand.
ATCGTGGGCTGGCGGCTGGTATCTGCACGACTATATCACGTACGACCTCACGGTAGCCGAAGCCGGTACGGTGGTCGTAACAAGTACAGAAGGCGACCTCTTGTTCCGCGCGTTCACGGATAAAGAAGCCGCTACTCCTGCGCCCGACAAAACAGGCGGACAGCAAGGAGACCCAAACATGACGTTCACTGCCGTACCGGACACGCATTACTACGTGATTATCATTAGCTACAAGTATTGGGAAAGCGGGCAAAAGGAAGAAGGTTATCTCGCAGAGGATATAGAAGTAGGATTTGAAATATCGCTTACAACGTTGAGCGACTAACGATATCTTTTTCATGTTTTTTTTATTTTAGATGGAAAGAGGCGCGCAAGCGCCTCTTTTTTTTAAATACGAAAAGTGTTTTATCGTCGTATTTTTCTCTTCACTCTCGTGTCATGGGAGGACGCTCCGGCGATATTTTATTCTGCTAAAAACCGGTCGATGGCTGCGGCGGCACGGCGACCGGAGTCGATGGCGCGCACGACGAGGCTTGCGCCGCTCAGGGCGTCGCCGGCGACGAAGACTTTGGGTACCGATGTTTGATGGCGGGCAGCCGCTACGTTGCCGCGCGCGTCGTAGTCTACGCCCAGCGCATCCAGCAACCCTTGGTGTACGGGATGTACGAATCCCATGGATAGCAGCACGAGGTCGGCGCGGACGATTTCGGGGCGTCCGCTTTCGCGGGCTACGGGCTTGCCGGCAGCGTCGCGTCCCCACGCCACGGTATCGACTTCGACGGCGGCGAGCTGTCCGTTTTCGCCGAGGAAGCGTTTCGTCGCCATATTCCACCGCCGGGTGCATCCTTCTTGGTGCGACGACGATGTTTTTTTGATGTTCGGATATTGGGGCCAGGGGGTTGCGGCGTTGTAGCGTTCGGGCGGTTCGGGCATGATTTCGATTTGCGTAATCGAAGCCGCCTTGTGCCGCACCGACGTGCCGACGCAGTCCGAGCCGGTGTCGCCGCCGCCGATGACGAGCACGTGCTTGCCTTTGGCTGAAATCCGCTCATCGTCCACGGCGATGGCGCTTACCAAGCGGTTTTGCTGTTGCAGAAATTCGAGGGCGAAGTGTACGCCTTTCAGCGCGCGCCCTTCGACCGGCAAATCGCGCGGATGCCCCGCTCCGATGGCGATGCAGACGGCGTCGTAGTCGGCGGCAATTTTCAGGGGGTCTACGGTTTTACCGATGTGCACGGCAGTTTCAAACAGGATGCCTTCTTGCGTCAATATCGACAGCCGACGGTCAATCACTTCTTTGTTGAGTTTGAAATCGGGGATGCCGAAGCGCAGCAACCCGCCGATGCGTTCGTCTTTTTCAAAAACGGTTACGGTATGCCCTTTTTTGTTCAGCATGTCGGCGGCGGCAAGCCCTGCGGGTCCGGAGCCTATGACGGCAACCCACTTGCCTGTCCGCGCCGCCGGAAGGTTGGGTTTTATATAGCCTTCGGCAAACATGTATTCCATGACGGCGGCTTCGTTTTCGCGAATGGTAACCGGCTGGTCGTTCAGGTTGAGCACACAGCTTTTTTCGCACAATGCGGGGCAAATCCGCCCTGTAAATTCAGGGAAATTGTTGGTGGACGTCAATATGCGGCAGGCTTCGTCCCATTTTCCTTTCGATAGCAGGTCTTGCCATTCGGGCATTCTGTTACCGAGCGGGCATGCCCAGTGGCAAAACGGTATGCCGCAGTCCATGCAGCGCGAGGCTTGCAGGAGGCGGTCGTCGCGGTTGAGTGTTTGCTCTACTTCGCCGTAGTCGGCTATGCGTTCCAAAACGGGTCTGTAGCCCGCTTCCTTTCTGTTGATTGTTAAAAATGCGTTGTACATATCTACACCATATAATCAAGTTCCAATCGGGCAAGTTTGTCGTTGATGGCTTTCATTTTTTCGTCGTGCAATACCTTTTTATATTCAATAGGTATCACTTTAATGAAATGCTGCAACGCTTCGTTCCAATTATCTAAAATCTGCTTTGCCAAAGGGCTGCCCGTGTAGCGGAGATGGGCGGTAATCAGGCGGTGCAGTTCTTCTTTGTCTGTTTTGTCTTCCATGACGTCGAGTTCTACCATTTCCATGTTGCAGAAAAAGTCGAACGTATGTTCTTTGTCGTACACGTAGGCAATGCCGCCGCTCATGCCAGCCGCAAAGTTTTTGCCTACAAGCCCGAGTACCACGGTTCGCCCGCCGGTCATGTATTCGCAGCAATGGTCGCCCGCGCCTTCTACGACGGCAATAGCGCCGCTGTTGCGCACGCAAAAGCGCTCGCCCACGCATCCGTTGATGTACACTTCGCCCGACGTGGCGCCGTAGAGCAGCGTGTTGCCTGCGATGATATTGTTTTCGGGCGCAAATGCCGCACCGCGCGGCGGCGCAATGGCGATGCGCCCTCCCGAAAGTCCTTTTCCAAGATAGTCGTTAGCGTCGCCTTCGAGCATGAACGACACGCCTGCCGCAAGGAATGCGCCGAAGCTTTGCCCCGCCGAGCCTTTGAAACGCACCTGCACCGTGTCTGCCGGAAGCCCCGCGCTGCCGTAGCGTTTGGCGATTTCGCCCGAAAGCATCGCGCCTACCGTGCGGTCTACGTTGCTTATCGCAAATTCCAATTGGACGGGTTCGGCGCGGGCTATCGCCGTTTTTGCTTTTTCCAGCATCAGGCGGTCGATGGGGTTCTCCGTCGTTTGGCGCGTATGGGTATATCGAAGCGCGCTTTTCGTGTGTTGCGGGAAAAACAGCAGTTTCGACAAGTCTATTTTATCTATTTTCGGGTTGCCGGTTTGCCATTCGCGCAGTTCGAGCAAGTCGGCGCGCCCGATGATGTCGTCCATTTTTTTCACGCCCATGGCTGCCAAATGTTCGCGGACTTCCGTTGCCAAAAAGGTGAAGAAGTTTATCAGGTAATCGGGGTCTCCTTTGAAGCGTTTGCGCAGTTCGGGATTCTGCGTGGCGATGCCCACCGGGCATGTGTTCAGATGGCATTTGCGCATCATGACGCATCCGAGTACTATCAGCGCACTGGTGGCAAAACCGTATTCTTCTGCGCCAAGCAATGCCGAGATAATAATATCTTTACCTGTTTTCAATTGCCCGTCGGTTTGCAGGCGGACAAAGCCGCGCAGGTTGTTCATTACTAATGTTTGTTGCGTTTCGGCAAGCCCCAGTTCGCCCGAAATGCCGGCATGCCTGATGGAACTCACAGGGCTTGCGCCCGTGCCGCCTTCGCTGCCGCTGATAAGGATGCGGTCGGCTTTGGCTTTCGCTACGCCGGCAGCCACGGTGCCTACGCCGTTTTCGGCTACCAATTTCACGCTCACTTCGGCGGTAGGGTTGATGCTTTTCAAGTCGAATATCAACTGCGCCAAGTCTTCGATGGAATATATATCGTGGTGCGGCGGCGGCGAAATCAATGTGATGCACGGAATGGAGTGGCGCGTATCGGCAATCGCTTGGTCAACCTTGTGTCCGGGCAACTGTCCGCCCTCGCCGGGCTTCGCGCCTTGCGCTACTTTAATCTGCAGTTCATCGGCGTTAACCAAGTATTCAGCCGTTACGCCAAAACGCCCCGACGCCACTTGCTTAATGGCGCTCCGGCGGTTCAGCCCGTCAGCGCCGGTATGGAAGCGCGCGGGGTCTTCGCCGCCTTCGCCGGTGTTGCTTTTCCCGTGCAGGATGTTCAGCGCAATAGCCATAGCTTCATGCGCTTCTTTGCTGATGGAGCCGTACGACATTGCTCCGGTAACAAACCGCTGCGTAATGGATTCCACCGATTCAACTTCCGAAATGTCTAACGGCGTTCCTTTTTTATAGGTTAAAAAGTCGCGCAAAAATACCGGCGCATCTTTTTCGTTACAGGCTTTTGAAAATTCTTTGAATAGACGGTAATCGCCTGTCCGCGCCGCAATCTGTAATTTTGAGATGGTAACCGGATTCCATGCGTGCTGTTCGCCGTCGTTCCGGTAGTTGTATACGCCGGTGTGGGGCAGCATACCGCCTGCGTTTTCGCCAAATCCTAATGTGTGCGACGTCAATGCTTCGCGGGCAATATCGTCGAGCGTAATGCCTCCGATAGACGACGTCATGCCGCAGAAGTAGGTGTCGAGCACATCTTTGCTGATGCCTACCGATTCAAAAATTTGCGCTCCGCGATAGCTCATCAGCGTAGATATACCCATTTTGGACAAAATCTTCAATAGTCCTTTATTTACGGCTTTGAGGTAATTTTTTTCAGCCGTCGTATAGTCAAGTTGTATTTCGTGTTTTTTTACCAAATCGTCAAGCACGGCAAATGCCATGTACGGATTGACGCCACTTGCACCGAATCCGAACAGCAAGGCGAAATGCGTAACTTCACGCGCTTCTGCTGTTTCTACAATAATCGCCGTTTGCACCCTTTTGCGCCGTTCTATCAAATGATGATGCACCGCCGACAATGCCAGCAACGACGGTATCGCCGCTTTATTTTTGTCCGTCCCCCTATCGCTGAGGACGATGTAGTTATATCCATTATCGACAGCCTGTTCTGCTTGCAGGCAAATGTCTTGCAACGCTTCTTTCAATCCTTCAGCCTGCCGTTGCACATCAAATAATATCGAAATGTTTACCGTGCGGAATCCTTTATATTCCAAATGCCTCAAAATATCCAAATCTTCGTTGTTGATAATCGGGCTTTGCAGTTTCACCATCTTGCAGGCTTCGGGCGACGCTTCCAGCGTGTCGTCTGCCTGACAACCGATGTAGAGCGACAACGACATCACCAGCTCTTCACGAATGGGGTCAATCGGCGGATTGGTAACCTGCGCAAACAACTGGCGGAAGTAATTGAACAACCGCTGCGGCTTGTCGGACAGCATAGCCAACGGCATGTCGTTACCCATTGAGCCGACCGGTTCTTTGGCGTCGCGTGCCATCGGAACGATGATACGGTCAATATCTTCACGCGTATAGCCAAAGGCTTTCAGGTTCGCCTGCAACGCTTCAACCGAGTGCGACACCGTGCGCCCCGAATGTATATTTGAAAGAATAATCCGGTTCTTATCCAACCACTGGTGATAGGGATGCCCTGACGCCAATTCCTTTTTTAATTCAGGGTCGTAGCTCACTTTGCCTTCCTGCGTATCCAGCATCAGCATTTTCCCCGGACGAAGCCGTCCTTTCTCTTTGATTTCTTCGGGTTTGAAAGGCAATACGCCCACTTCGGACGCTACGACAATTACATCTTTGTTTGTAATCAGGTAGCGGGCGGGGCGCAAGCCGTTGCGGTCGAGCATACCGCCCGCATACCGCCCGTCCGACCAAAGCAACGTAGCCGGTCCGTCCCACGGTTCCATCACAAGGCTTTGGTATTCGTAGAATGCCCTTAAATCTTCGGCTATCGGATTTTTTTCGCTTAAACTTTCGGGTACGAGCATTGCCAAGGCATGAGGAAAACTTTTTCCCGACATCACAAGAAATTCCAATACGTTGTCGAGCGACGCGCTGTCGCTGCCGCCGGATTCAATCACCGGAAAAATTTCTTCGACATCGCCCAACAACGGAGCTTTCAATATCGCCTCGCGGGCTTTCATCCAAAAACGGTTGCCGCGAATGGTATTAATTTCGCCGTTGTGTCCCAACAAACGAAAGGGTTGCGCCAAATCCCATGACGGAAAAGTATTGGTACTGAATCGCGAATGAACCAACGCCAGCCCGCTTGTAAAGTAAGGGCTTGTCAAATCGGGATAGTAATCGCGCAGCTGCGACGACGTTAACATCCCCTTGTACACAAGCCGTTTTGAGGAAAGACTTGGTATATAAAACGTTTTTTTTGTATTAATATCCCAATCGGCGGCGGCGCGTTCCACTTTCTTACGGATAATGTACAACTTCCGCTCCAGTTCGTCGGACGTTTCGCTTCCTGCGCCTACAATAAATATCTGCTTGATGCACGGCTCATTAGCCTGCGAAATAGCGCCCAATACACTGCTGTTTACAGGGACATCCCTTACGGCTATCATTTTAAAACCGATGCCGGCGCACGTTTTTTTAATCAAATCAAGACACGCCTGCGCGTCTTTTTCCTTACGCGGAAGAAACACCAAGCCTGTGCCGTATTTACCTTTTTCGGGAACAGGGATGCCTTGCAATAAAATAAATTCATGCGGAATTTGCACAAGAATACCTGCGCCGTCGCCTGTTTCATTATCTGCGTTCTCAGCGCCGCGGTGTTGCATATTTTCCAATATCTGCAATCCTTTTTCAACAATTTCATGCGATTTATTCCCATGAATGTCTGCCAATAAACCAACCCCGCAGGCGTCGTGTTCGTTCTCGGGAGCATATAAGCTGTTTTGATACATGTTTAATGTCCGTTACAAAGTTTCAATGCCTGCAAAGTTAATAATTTTTTTGATGAGTTCCGAATTATGAATTATTTTCATAACTTTGTAGTGGTAAAGTTTAACTAATGAATCATTCTACACAATCATTCGCATCAGCCGCTCAACAGCCTCAACTCATTGTAGGTCTTCGTCCTGTAATCGAAGCCATCCAAGCCGGACGGGAAATAGAAAGGGTGTTGATAAAAACAGGACTCGACGGCGACCTGTTCCGCTCGCTCCTTGATTTGCTGCACGCACGGCATATTCCGATACAATACGTTCCTGCGGAAAAACTGAATAGCCTCACTACGGCTAATCATCAAGGCGTAGCGGCATTTATACCGCTTATTCCGTATGCCGACCTTGATAATATTATTATTGACGTTACCGAAAAAGGCGGTGTTCCGCTTGTATTGTTGCTCGACGGCGTTACCGATGTACGCAATTTCGGCGCTATTGCACGCTCTGCCGAGTGCGCAGGCGTTCATGCCATTGTAACTCCTGCCAAAGGCGCTGCCGCCATCAATGCCGACGCGCTCAAAACCTCGTCGGGCGCGCTGAATCGCATACCGGTATGCCGTACGCCCAACCTCCGCACAGCCATTTACTACCTTAAAGACAGCGGGCTGCAAATTGTATCCGCTACAGAAAAAGCAGATATGCCGCTATACGACTGCGACTTCCGGTTGCCCACCGCCCTCGTGGTAGGCGCTGAAGACACAGGTATTTCCGACGCCATACTCAAATGTTCCGACGTAAAAGTAAAAATTCCTTTACAGGGCGCTATCCAATCGCTCAATGTATCGGTTGCCGCTGCCGTTGCGCTGTTTGAAGCGGTGCGGCAAAGGATGTAATTGCCTAATTTTGCCAGTCGTAAAAAACAGGTTGGGGAAGGCGGTCGTATTTTTGAATACCGGTTTTGTTGCCGTTGTACGTCTTTGTGCCTTCCGGTATGTATTCCGTGCCTTGCTTGGTTTCGGCTTTTAGTTTACGTCCGTCGTAGGCGTACACATTTTTAATGGTGCGACCGCCTATGAATTGCACTTTTTGTGGTAAATTCAGTATGTTGTATGTGATTGCCGTGCTGCCCTCTTGGCTGGTGTTGCCGTTACGGTCGTACTGGTATGCGGTAGCGCCTGCGGGGAAGCCGATGCGCTCATTGTTCTTTTCTGTTCTTTTTGTCTTGATACAAAAAGAACCAAAAAAA
>JAITPN010000087.1 GCA_031289415.1 Prevotellaceae bacterium
TCCGTATCGTCCAAAGATAAAAAAAAGTTGGACGCAACGGACGCAATGGACGATAAAAAACAAACAATTTTTTTCTGAAATATGAATACAGATTTTAGATATAAACTAACAAAAAGAGGGAAAGCCGTTTGCCCGGAATGTGGGCGCAAAACCTTTGTACTTTACATTGATTCGGCAACCGGCGAGCCGTTGCATTCAACCGTCGGCAAGTGTGACCGTTCCGATAATTGCGGACACCATTACAGCCCTAAACAGTATTTTCAGGATAATCATATTCCCTTTGATACTGTCAGGAACTCCACGCCATACCGGAAACCAAACCCGAAGCCTCAACCTGTACCGTCTTACATTGATGCGGACATATTCAAAAAATCATTGCAGGGATATGAAAATAATACGCTTGTTCAATACCTGTATGGAATTGTTGGTGATGAGGCTACCCGCCAAACAGTAGAACGTTATTACATAGGCACGGCAAAGAACGGCGGTACTATCTTTTGGCAAATCGACGGCTGCGGGAAAATACGCACCGGCAAAGCTATTCAATACGCAGAGGACGGACACCGCCGGAAAGACGTAATGCCGCCTGTTAGTTGGGTGCATACAATCCTGAAACTACCCGATTTTTCATTGATGCAATGTTTCTTTGGCGAACACCTTTTGCGTGATGCCACGAAAATGGTTGCTATTGTAGAAAGCGAAAAGACGGCGATAATAGCAAGCGTTTATTTACCTCAATTCATTTGGCTTGCATGTGGCGGTAGTGAGGGGTTAAATATTGACAAATGCCGATGCTTGAAAGGGCGTGATGTGGTTTTGTATCCCGATTGTGGAATGTTTGACAAATGGAACAATAAAGCTGAAGTATTGCGGACAATCTGCAAAAGCGTATCCGTTTCCAATTTGATAGAAACAGCCGCAAGCGAAGCAGAACGCAAAGCCGGATTTGATTTGAGCGATTATTTGGCAAGGTTTTCTCCGTCCGAATTTTCAGAGCCACAAGCACACGAAAAGCAGCCGCAGGAACAACCGCCAAGCGATACGCAGCCCGAACAGGATAAAAAATATCCGGCTTATGTTTCTGATGCAGGAATAGTGTACATACCCACACCGCCGGACGGATGCACTACTTATACCGTGTATTCGAGTGTTGAGGCTTACAATAAGCGTTCCGAACTTCCAAGATTCGTCCCGTTCCAAAGCGTGGATATTGCAGGTATGAAACAAGTATTTATTAATCTTAATACATTAACAATATGAGTAAAAAAGCAAAAACGCAGTTAGTCAGTATTGACGAGCTACTGCAAACGGAGAACGAACATTACAATGAGTACGCCCACAAGGTAGTTACGGAGTGTATTAGCAAACAAATATTTGCCGATGTTGAAACTGCATTGAAAGCCTATGAAGAAAATTTGAATGTCATTATCGGCACTAAAACGCCGATTGAAGCGGTAGAATGTGTATTGTCTTCTTTATCTTCGATGCAAGCGGCAGAATATACAGATAAGCAACGCCATTTCATTTTGAGATGTATAGCCGATTACATCAATCCTTATCATACGAACTTTGACAAATGGGAATTGCAGCAAGAAACTCATGATATACTGAAAAGCCATATTGCCAAATTGGGAAAGGAACTTGAAAACAATCGCCCGAAAACCGCTGATATAAGGGAATCTCTGAAAACATTGATGCAAAAAGAAATTGCAGAATTACCCAAACGATTGGAAACATTGGACGATGAAAAACGTTTAGTAATAATCTGTAAATTAATGCCGTATGTATTTCCGAAAGTTGAAACGGTTGAAGCAACGAGAGGCGAAAATAAACAATGGTATGAAGATTAAAATGTATTTTCTCAAATAATTTAGGTTAGCAAAATGAAAAATCCAACGTTTCCTACCATTATAGAAGATTGTCGCCGTATAAAAATATCGGATTTGAAACGATTGAAGTATTTGGAACAGAACAGCGTGAAATATGGTTTACTTCAATGGGGCGAAGAAAACAGCATATCCGTTATTGTCGATACTGTCAAATGTGAAATGCGTTTGCAATACACTTACCAACAACGCCATGAAATTAATTATACCGTTGCTTTGTGTCGGCGACCGGCAAATTTAGGTTTTGGCGTGGTATGGTATTTTTGTTGTCCGAAAACAAATCGCCTTTGCCGAAAACTGTACCTTTACAATGGTTGTTTTGTTTGTCGTCATGCTATACCCGGCGCGATGTACAGGCAACAAACAGAAAGCAAAAAGATACGATATTTCAGTGTGATAGGTGCAATCTTACAAGACAGATGCGAATTTAAAAAGTATGCCAAACTCTATTATAATGATAAGCCAACGCCGCAATTAAAGAAATACGAGCGTTGGAACAAGCGGATGCAGAAAGCGTGTCAAATGCTAAAAGGCATACAGCATTTGTGATATTTCCGGAAATGTACTACCTTTGCTTTGAAATCAATGCCAAAAGGTATTGTTTTAAAATCGTAAAAAGCACTTTGATTTTAGAGAAAATCGAGGTGCTTTTGTTTTATGTGGTGCAATCGTGGTGCAAAATATCAAATAAAAACGCCTAACTGATTGATATTCAATTAGGCGTAGTACCCAGAGCCGGGATCGAACCGGCATGGAAGTGAATCCACTGGTGTTTGAGACCAGCGCGTCTACCGATTTCGCCATCTGGGCTTGATTTTTCAACATTTCGGGTGCAAAGATAATCATTATTTATGAATCACGAATCTTTTTTACGATTTTTTTTTAGAAAAATGATTTTTATGTTCTATAACATCAAAGAAAATAAAAACGTTTTATTTGCGTTATAAAAAAAATATTTATAATCCTAATATCGTTTTGACAGATGAGAGATAATTATTGCGTTATAATGGGCGGCGGCATAGGTAGTCGTTTTTGGCCCTTTAGCAGAGAGAGTTTTCCCAAACAGTTTCTTGATTTTT
>JAITPN010000074.1 GCA_031289415.1 Prevotellaceae bacterium
TAGCTGATTTTAAATGAAGAAAAATTGTAACAGATTACCGGGAATTTTATACTTATGCACTATAATATTTGGACTGTGCGCCCAAATAATTCGTTCAAATATTCTTGTTTTCGGAGATGATAACATCTTTGAAAATATTAATAATTCAATATTTATTTTGCGGTTAGGCTTTTTTAGCGACATATTAATGATTTTGTTTTATTTATTAACGGCATGGACATTATTTAATTTATTAAAACTTATAAATAAAAATCAGTCATTACTCTTTTTTGTATGCACTATAATAAGCGTTTCCATTATGAGCATCAATATGATAAACCATATCGCAATTATAGAAATCAACAGCGCCGACTATTTTAACAACAGCACATATAATTTAAAATCACTAACTCAATTTTTTTCAAATTTACATAACTATGGATATTTAATCGCTCAAATATTTTTTGGTTTGTGGTTATTGCCGCTCGGTATTATTATAGTAAAATCAAAAATTATGCCCAAATATTTTGGCATCATGCTAATCGCGGCAACATTTGGGCATTTATCGGAAATAATGATAACATTTTTACTTCCCGGAAATGATTTTATAATCTACCCCGGATTGATAATTGCAATGGCGGGTGAATTTTCATTTTGTTTCCGGCTATTATTTAAAGGAATAAATTATGAAACATAAAAAAGTTACTATTATTTGTGTGACCAAAAATGCCGCAGCATATTTGAACGCTTGCCTAAAAAGTATTGAGGAACAATCGACCAATGATTATGAAATTATTATTCAAGACGGAGGCAGTACAGACGGCACGCTTGACGTTATAAATCAATGGAACGATAAAATTGCGTATTGGGTAAGCGCCCCGGATAATGGAATTTATGATGCGATGAATAAAGCCATTAGCCATGCTTCCGGAGATTGGATTTATTTCATTGGCGCTGACGACCGTCTTTTTCCCGAATTTGCCGAAATGGTTGAGCATGATTTGACAGACCCTCGTACGATTTATTATGCCAATGTGCTTTTAAAGGGGAACAAATATTTAGGAAAATTTTCCGCGTATAAATTAGCGAAACATAATATCTGCCACCAAGCTATGTTTTATCCAAGAGAAGTATTTCAATATTACCAATTTGATTTGGCTTATCATGTGTATGCCGACCATGTGTTGAACATACATTTATTCGGCGATTCTCGTTTCTCTTTTAAATACAAAGACAAATTAATCGCATTTTTTAATGACGCCGGTTATTCTTCGGTGCAGAAAGATTTGAATTTTCAAGCAAACCAAAAGAAATTAATTCTAAAACATTTAGGCATCTGGGCTTATTTGCGTTTTTTGAATAGGGAACGGAAAGAAAAAAAATGAAACGCACCGATTAAATCGGCGTAAGCGGACACTATGTAGCTACCTATTTGCAATATTATTCATCTTCCACCATGCTAAAATCCAGTAATTTTTGGTCGAGGCGCGTGCGGACTACTTTTACGCGAAGCAAATCGCCGAAAGTATATGTTTTTCCTGTGTGCCTGCCTTTGAACATGAAGCGTTCGGGAACAAAAGCGTAATAATCGCCGCGCATTTCGCGCTGAGGCACGTAGCCTTCTACGCCAATGTCGTTCAGTTCTACATAAATGCCGTATTCGGTAACGCCCGACACCGTGCCGTCAAAAATGCCGCCTTCCTTACCCTGCATAAATTCCACCATTTTGTATTTGATGCTTGCGCGTTCGGCTTCGGCAGCCATTTGTTCGCGTTGCGAAGCGTATTTACACAGCTCTTCGTAATGCGCTTTACTTTCCGATGCGCCGCCCGCCAGATAAGCGGTAAGCAAGCGGTGCACCATCATATCGGGATAGCGGCGAATGGGCGACGTAAAATGCGTATAGTAGTCGGTTGCCAGCCCGTAGTGCCCGATGTTGCCGGTAGAATACACCGCCCGCGCCATAGTGCGCAGCGCCATAATTTCCATCGCATGGTATTCGGGTTTCTCTTTCGCCGATTCCAGCAGTTTATTGATGGCTTTTGCAATGTCGCGCGGAGTTTTTGTCGTCCCCATTTTATAGCCCAGATGCTTGATGAAATCTTTAAAGGTTTTCAGACGGTCATCCGTTGGTTCGGCATGTATGCGATACACGAATGTCCGGTCAGGTTTAGCGGTAGCAATCACTTCGGCTACACTGCAATTTGCCAGCAACATAAATTCTTCGATAAGCCAATTTGAATCCAGCGCTTCGTGAAAATAAATTTCTACCGGTTTTCCTTTTTCATCTACTTTTATTTTCGGCTCAGGCGTTTCGAACAGCAGCGCGCCGTTCTTGTTGCGTTTGTCGCGCAGCAATGTGGCAAGCGTGTGCAGCACCTGCAACTCTTTCGCGAATTTGCCTTTTTTTGAAGTAATGACTTCCTGTGCGCCCTCATAATCGAACCGGTGGTCTGAGCAAATGACGGTGCGACCTATCCATTGGTTCACAATGCCGGCTTTATCGTCGAGTTCAAACACGGCGGAATAGCACAATTTTTCTTCATTCGGGCGCAACGAACAAAGCGCGTTCGACAAGCGTTCGGGAAGCATCGACACCGTGCGGTCGACCAAATACACGGACGTAGCCCGCATCGCCGCTTCTTTTTCGACCAGCGAGCCGGGTTTTACATAATGCGTAACGTCGGCAATGTGGACGCCCACTTCCCAATTTCCGTTTTTCAGCTGCTGTATCGACAGTGCATCGTCGAAGTCTTTGGCATCGGTAGGGTCAATGGTGAACGTGGCGATATTTCTGAAATCGCGCCGTTCGGCAATGTCCTGTTTCGTAATTTCGCCCGCTATCGTTTCGGCGTCGGCTTCCACGTTTTCGTTAAACCGGTAAGGCAGTCCGTATTCCGTAAGAATAGCGTGCATTTCCGTTTCGTTTTCGCCCGCCGTGCCAAGCACTTCAAACACGCGCCCTGTCGGTTCATTCTGTTTTTGGGAAAAGCCGGTAATCCGCACCGCCACTTTCTGTCCGTTTTCCGCCCCCCCCGCATCGCTCGGGGCAATACGGATGTCGTAGGGCATATAACGGCTGTCGGTAATCACATAAATATCGTTGCGGCTGAACTGTATGATGCCGATATACGGACGGGCGCTGCGTTCAACGATTTGCAGCACTTCGCCGTCGAACATGCGGCGTTTGGTAGAATTAGGCACAATGCCGATTTTCACCTTGTCGCCGTGCAGCGCGCCGTGCAGCTTGTGGGCAGTAATAAACACATCTTCCTCGTAGCCTTCGACCGCGACAAAGGCATACCCGGCGCGCGACATCATAATCGTCCCCTCGCCTGAGGCTTTGTCGTAATGCGGCATATTAAACCGGTAACGGTTGTTGGAAAGTTGCGCTATTTTAGCTTCTTCCGTCAGTTTATGCAGCGCTTTTTCAAAATCCGGCAGCTGCGCCTGTTTTATACGAAGCCTGCTAACTAATTGATTCGCGCTTGTTACTGTAGACATGTGGTTTTTAAACCAATTTAAAATTACATGCTCTACGTCTTCGGGTTGCGTATAACCCCTTTTTCTTTTAGCCATAAAATTGCTATCTTTGCTGAATAATTTGTGCAAATGTACGCAAATTTAATTAATGTATAATGAATAAAATGTATAACAATGAATAAAAAAGTATTATTGATGATTTTAGACGGATGGGGAATCGGGCGGCGCGACCACTCCAACGTCATCTATACCGCAGGCACGCCCAATATTGACAAGCTGACGGCGCGGTATCCGCATGCACAACTGCTGACGTCGGGCGAAAACGTAGGATTGCCCGACGGTCAAATGGGCAATTCGGAAGTAGGACACCTGAACATCGGCGCAGGGCGCGTAGTCTATCAAGACCTTGTGAAAATCAACCGCGCCGCCCGCGACAATTCGATTATGGACAATCCTGAAATCAAAAAAGTGTATGAATATGTCAAAAACAACGATAAACAGTTGCATCTGCTGGGATTGGTTTCCGACGGCGGCGTACACAGCTCGCTCGAACACCTGTTCAAACTGTGCGACATCGGAAAGGCATACGGCATAGACCGCCTGTACGTGCATTGCTTCATGGACGGACGCGACACCGACCCGAAAAGCGGACTGGGATTTATCCGCCGTCTGCAGCAGCACCTCAGCGTTTCCACAGGGAAAATTGCGAGCGTCGTCGGGCGCTACTATGCGATGGACCGCGACAAGCGTTGGGAACGTGTAAAAACAGCCTACGACTTGCTGACGGCAGCCGTCGGCACGCCGGCAGCCGACGCCGCGCAAGGCATACAGCAGTCGTACGACGCCGGCGTAACCGACGAGTTTATTAAACCGATAGTATGCACCGGCGGCGGCGGTAAGCCAACGGCGGTAATCGAAGAAGGCGACGCCGTGATTTTCTTCAATTTCCGCAACGACCGCGCCAAAGAACTCACCACCGTATTTACGCAGGACGAGTTGTTGAAAAAAGCGCAGCGCGACGCACTGGCTGAGGGAAGCTCCGCCTCGCCCGAAGCGCGAACCGCCATTGCCGAAATGAAAAACATTCCGCTTTATTACTGCACCATCACGCCCTACGACGACAAGTTTAAGGGGCTGCACATCCTGTTCGACAAAGACAATGTGCACCACACGCTGGGCGAAGTCATCGCGCAGCACGGAAAAAAGCAGCTGCGGATAGCCGAAACGGAAAAATATGCACACGTTACGTTCTTCTTTTCGGGCGGGCGCGAAGAAACGTTCGACGGCGAACAGCGCATCCTCATTCCGTCGCCCAAAGTAGCCACCTACGACCTACAGCCCGAAATGAGCGCCTACGAAGTAACCGCCGCGCTGACCGCCGCGCTGCACGAAAAGAAGTATGACTTCATTGCCCTCAACTTTGCCAACGGCGATATGGTGGGACACACCGGCGTCTACGCCGCCATAAGCAAAGCGGTAGCGACCATCGACGCGTGCGTAGGCAAAGTAGTGGAAGTAGCGCAGCAAAACGGATATACGGCGCTCATCATCGCCGACCATGGCAATGCCGACCATGCCGAAAACCCCGACGGCTCGCCCAACACGGCGCACTCGCTCAACCCGGTACCGCTCATCGTCGTGGACAACGACGTGAAAGCCGTACACAACGGCATCCTTGCCGACGTTGCCCCTACCGTGCTGAAGCTAATGGGCATTGCGCAACCGGCAGAGATGAGCGGGAAAGCGTTGGTGTAAGCGAATAAGTAATCAGGTGATTAAGAGAGCTTCGCCCCGATACATTCAACCTTAATCACTTAATTCCTTTTTTCTTCCAATTATTATGCTTACCTTTGTGCCATTAAATTAATTCTAACAACGATGAGCCTTGTGCAAAACTTCTTGATAACTATTACGCCAATCCCTTGCACCGTAAAGGGAAAAGCCCTATCTTTGTACCGCACACCGCACACCGCACACCGCACACCGCACACCGCACACCGCACACCGCACATAAGCATCCCCTTATATTTTTAAAAAAATTCCGCTGCGCGGAAAACAGGCAGGCGATTTTGCCCGCAAATGTCAAATTCGCAACTGTTTTTTCTCAATTAACAACTGTTTTTTACCAATTAACAGCTGTCTTTGCACAATTAACAGCTGCTTTTGCGCAATTAACAAGTGTTTTTTGTCGATTAACAGCTGTTTTTTGTCAATTAACAGCTGTTTTTTGCCGATTAACAACTATTTTTTGTCAATTAACAGCTGTCTTTACCCGATTAACAGCTGTTTTTGCACAATTAACAGGCGCTTTTACGCCGTTAACAGGTGCTAATTTCCTATTGTCATCCTATAATTCACGAAATATAAATTTAAAATTATCATTTTTATGAGCACAACAAGGTATCAACCTACCAAAGATGCGGATTTTATCGCATGGGTAACGAACATCAAAAACAATTGTTTGACTAATCAAACACAGTGGGATTTGAAAAGCAGCGACACCGACAAGTTGCTGGCGTATGTCGATAATGCGGTTCATGCTTACGAGGTTAACATAAACCCCGAACTGAAAAACCGGCATACGTCGATGATTAAGAAAGAAGCGTTCATCACGCTCAAGACGTTTATGAGCCTCTTTACACTGCAGCTGTTGGCAGACGAGCTGATTAGCGACGCCGAAATTGAAGCCATGGGGCTGCGTCCGCGCCAACACCATGCGTCGCTGCCGTTGCCCGACCCTACCGAGGCGCCGGAAATCACGGCGGTCGTAGGGCAGCACCACGACGTTACGGTGTACGTGTCCGTGGCGCAGCACGGGCATCCTGCCGAGTACCTGAAGAAGAAAGGCTACGCGGGCTTCATTCTCCGCTACCGCAAAGAGGGCGACTCGGAGTGGCATCAAGAGCTTTCGACCAAGCTGCACACCATGCTGCTGTTCGACGCCGAAGACGAAGGCAAGCACGTAACCCTCACCGTAGCGTGGATTAACCCGCGCCTCGAACACGGTCCGTGGAGCGACGAAACTACGACGTTGATTAATTAATTTTTTTTAAACTGTTACATTTTAATTTTTAATATAATATGATTACAAGAAAAACAAACAAATTGATGATGGCAGCCGCAGCGCTGCTATTGATGCCCGCCTCGTGCGACCTCCCTACTGGCGATGACCTGATTTCCGAATTGTCGGTGGACAAAACTACTATTGACGCGGCGAAAGAACGCGGCACGTACACCGTAGCGGTAACCGCTACCGTACCGTGGACGGCGGCGAGCAGCGCCGAATGGTGCACCGTAAGCCCCGATTCGGGCGACGGCGACGGTACGCTTTCCATTACGGTAGCTACCAACACGGACACCGCACGTACGGCAATCCTTACTGTGGCGGCAAGCGGCGTGGAAGCAAAGACGGTAACCGTAACGCAGGCGGCGAAAGACAGTATGCCGATTTTAGAAGTCAGTGCGCCCGGCATTGCGGCAGCGGCAGATGCCAACACGTACACCGTATCAATAACGAGCAACAGTTCGTGGGCTGTAGCGAGCAGCGAAGGATGGTGCACCGTAAGCCCCGCTTCGGGCGTCGGCGATGCTACGCTTACCGTTGCGGTAACTGCTTACACGGACTCTCTCGCACGTAAGGCAATCCTTACTATAACGGCAAGCGGCGTGGAAGCAAAGACGGTAACCGTAACGCAAGCGGCGAAATCTATTCCGGTTTTAGAAGTCAGCACGTCCAGCGTGGCAGCAGTGGCAGATGGCGGCGCATACACCGTGGCAATAACAAGCAGCGGTGCGTGGACAGCCGTGAGCAACGAAGGATGGTGCACCGTAAGCCCCGCTTCGGGCGTCGGCGATGCTACGCTTACCATTACGGCAGCTGCCAGCACGGACACTCTTGCACGTACGGCAATCCTTACTGTAACGGCAAGCGGCGTGGAAGCAAAGACGGTAACCGTAACGCAGGCGGCGAAATCTATTCCGGTTTTAGAAATCAGCACGTCCGGCATTGCGGCAGTGGCAGATGGCAGCACGTACACCGTGGCAATAACGAGCAGCGGTGCGTGGACGGCTGTGAGCAGCGCCGGATGGTGCACCGTAAACCCCGCTTCGGGCGTCGGCAATGCTACGCTTTCCATTGCGGTAGCTGCCAGCACGGATGCTCTCGAACGGACGGCAAACGTAACGGTGGCGGCAAACGGCGCGAAAGCAAAGACGGTAACCGTAACGCAGGCAGCGAAAGACAGCATTCCGGCGAGCGACAGTGTTCCGGTTTTAGAAGTCAACACGTCCTCCTTTGCGGTAGCGGAAGGTGGCGGCACGTACACCGTGGTAATAACGAGCAACTGTCAGTGGACAGTCAGCGGCAACGACATGTGGTACTTCGTAAGCCCCGCTTCGGGCTTCGGTAATGCTATACTTTCCATTACGGTAGCTGCCAATGGCGCTGAATCTGTACGTACGTCAACCTTTACTGTGGCGGCAAACGGCGCGGAAGCAAAGACGGTAACCGTAACGCAGGCGGCGAAGAAATAATCCATTCGCCTCAAGGCGCAACAGAAACATTTCAAATGTAAAAGGGGCTGTCCGGTTTTTTGGGCAGCCCTTTTATTTATATCGAACACAGAATCATACACGCCGTGCAGCCAACAAAATTTTAATAACTTGTATATTTTGCAAAAAAATAAGTAACTTTGTAAAAAATAAAACACTAATAATGCAAGCAGCAAGCAGGTATTTGGAAGAATACAACATGATAAAAGCCATTTGTACAGGCAACACGCAACAATATATCACATTGGTGCAGCGTTACCAGCAAACGGTTTTTTCCATGCTCTACCGCATTACCGGCGCTACGGCGCAAGCCGAAGAATTAACCTGCCTGACCTTCGCAAAAACATACCGGCGGCTTCGTACATTCAACTTTTCATGCAAATTCGAGCAATGGATTTACCTCCGTGCGCTCGGGTTTGCCATTGACGCTGTAAAAGCCCAATACGCAGCCGGAAGCCCAAGCCTCCCTGACGGCGCGCAGCCGCCCGCTCAGAAAAAAAACGAACAACGCCTGCTGCTGCGCAAAGCCGTAGCACGGCTCAGCAAAAAGCAGCAAACAATTATCTATCTCAAGTATTTTGAAGACTATTCATACGAAGACATTAGCGAAATACTCGGCATTTCCGGCAAAAAAGTCAAAATTATTGCCTATAAAAGCCGAAAATTATTAGAAATCAAACTTACGCAGTGGAAATATTTTTCACCCAAAATTAAACCTGACGCCGTATTCATACGTCTAATGGAAGAAGATTTTAAAGAAGGGCTTTTTGAACCGGAAAAGACGGAGTTTCGGCAGTTTTTACATACGAACCCCAACAACCGCTGTCATTTCGAGAAATTCAAAAGCCTTGACAAAGATTTACGGAACGAGGGAGGACGGACGCCCAAAATTGACATCACGGAAAAAGCCGCCCGATTATGCGGCATCACATATTTTGAACACTAATTAAATAAATAGTATGAAAAGAGTAATTTTATTTGCTTCATTGTTATTTGCATGCGGCGTTGCCGCACAGGCTCAACAAGCCGACACGACCGTAACATTTACCAAGTTGGTACATGATTATGGCGACATTGCACAAAACTCCGGTCCGCAGACTTGCGAGTTTGAGTTTATCAACACAGGCACAGAGCCGGTGATTATCACAAACGTAGCAGCTTCATGCGGTTGCACTGTACCCGGCTGGACAAAAGAGCCTGTAGCCCCCGGTGGAAAAGGCGAAATAAAAGCCACGTACAACAACACTGCCTCGGCTACGCCGTTCAACAAGTCGCTTACCGTTACGACGAACGGCTCTCCGCAGACGATTGTACTGCACATCAAAGGACGTGTAGTGGCTGCGGAATCCAAATAACCGGTTTATTGCAGCGTCGCTACAAAGCGATAGGGCAATGCGGCGTCTTCGCCTGCATAATCCACGCCTATGCGGGGCGTGGCGGTAATGGCATTTGCCGGAATGTGAATGTTCCGGTCTTCTATCCATATTCTGTTACCCGAAAGAGGCGTGCCTGTCATTGAATAATGCAATCCCAATGCTTTAGCCAACTTTCCCGGACCTGACAAAAGTCCGGGAACGGCTTTTGTTTTTTTCAACCGTGCCAACATGGCGTCTAATCCGCTTAACGGCACACCGCCGCGGATGAGCGCCGCATGAGGAATACCTTCTATATTGGTTACCACATTAAACAACGAATACATACCGTAGCACAGGTAAATATAGGCATGTCCGCCCGACCAATACATCATTTCGGTTCGCTTTGTCCGTTTGCCGCCATAGGCATGCGACGCACGGTCTGCAACGCCTGCGTAGGCTTCGGTTTCCACAATCACCGCTTCGGTCAATGCACCGCCGATATGCGTACACAACACCTTGCCCAATAACTCGCGGCTCAGTTGCACCACATCGGGACGAGTATAGAATGAAATGGGGAGTTTTGACATTCTGAACTTTGATTTTGAATGATTTTTAGGCTTTTAATGCAAGTTCTTTTTTCAGCATTTCGTAGATTTCTTGCCACGGTTTTTTGTAGAGTTCGTTTTCTGTTGTTGTCAATTCATTATAAATCATGGAACTATACAATAAATCGGCTGCCTGCATTTCTGAAATTCCACAATTTATAATCAAATTCTCCACAATTTTCTCACTTGTTCTCTCTATTGCAGTTATTCCTTTAAAATCAGTGTGCTCAAGCATTGAAAGTGATTTTACCGTAGAAAAACAGATTTGGTGCGATGGTTCGTATGTCAGTTCGGCAAGAAAATTTTCCCGCGATAGCTCGCCACGAATGTATGCGTCAATGCGGGTAGTTATTTTGTCGTCTGCAACGGGACCTTCTATCAAATCGTAATCGTGAGCGGGCAACGGGGTGTTATAATTACGGTTAAGCACCACGAAATCAAGCCAAGCATTATTATATTTTTCAAAACGTAATGTTTTGAAATTTTTGTCGGCAAAAACGCTTTCAAAAAAATTAAACTCTGTAACAACTTCTTCGGTATGATTATCGCGCCCTTTGCGTTTAGCCCAAATTTCTGCTTGTTCGCGAAACTTGGTTACGTAAAAACCCTGTCCGAAATCTTTGCGTGGCTCACACTTTGACAAGTCAATGTCTTCTATTTTTAGGTAACTGCCATGATAAACTTTCATCGCAAGCCTCCGTTCTCGTAACACACATTGTATAAACTGTTCAGAGCGTAAAATTTGTTGTCGGTATGCAATGCCCACCAATGTTCCGACAAATAATCCAGCCCCTTGTATTGTTTCAAATAACAGTACGCCTCCGGCATTTTCATTTTATACGCCAAAGCAAATTCAGGAACAATGAACGCAATGAAACTCACCTTATCGCTCGTCTGCTTATCTAATGTTGTTGCCATAATATCAAAATTTATCGTTGCAAAAGTACAAAAAAAAATTCAATCAAAAAAACCTTGCTAAATTTTTGAGATTTAACAAGGTTAGTCTATCACATTAAAATCACAGTGCCGATAGTTACGGCAATTCCGTTCTAATCTGCCAATCACCTCCATCGGGACGTATATAGAATAACAGGAAGTTTTGACATAATGCCATTATTTTTTACGCCTATGGACGTCCTCCGGGTCCTCCACCGCCGCCGCCGCCACTGCTGTTGCCCACTGTCGATACCATTGAACTTGTGGTAAACGTACCGGCAGATGTACCTTTGGTGTAGGTTGCATCTGTGAAAAATCCGTGAAAATCGCTTCCGTCGGCGATGCTTCCGCCCGTATAAATGGTATATCCTGTATTGGGTTCAAACGTAGGGCTGCTGAACAACAATGTCATACGCTGTCCATAAGTGCGCGGCATTTTAAAAGTCAGCGCTTCTTTTTCACCTGACGTCGTTTCGATGCGGATGATAGAAACGTTGGAAGCAGAACTGCCGAAAATAACCGAATGTTGTGTACAAACGCTTGCTGTGGGGCTGCTGGTAGCGCCGCCGGTGCCCACAAATGTTCCACCGGTAATCGTAAACCGATGATTGTCGCAATCAAAGCCTTCCTCTGCTCCAGATGTGCCTACCGAAACAGTCAGTCCGTCGGCAATGGCTAATGTGCCGTTCGAATCAATGCCGTCGTTGGCTGTGCTGCTGCTGTATATCCTGCCTCCGTTAATCTGAATATGATTTGCCGCATTGATGCCGTCATCGTAGGCAACGATGTCAATATCGCCGTCGCTTATGGTTAACGTCTTTTTGCTTTCCAAACCTTCGGCTTCCTTGCCGGAAGTCCGAATGATAATTGTTCCTCCGGTGATGTCTATGTTGCCGTCGCTTTTAATGGCTTTGGCGGCAGTGTCGTTATTCTTGCTGTAAACATACTGTGCTCCTGATGTGGTAACAGTTATCACTCCGCCGCTTATCACAATATCTCCGTCAACGCTGATTCCTTTTCCGCCTGTTCCGGTGCTGATAATGGCGATATCCCCGCCTTCGACCAACAAGTTGCCGTCGCATTTGACGCCGGCAGCAGATGTTATATCGGCGTCTCCTGCGTCGTAAAAGGCATTTCCGGCGGTATTGATTGTAATATTACCGCTCGTTATCGTCAGGTCGCTGCTTGTACTGAAGCCTTTTGAAGCATTTCCGTAAACGGTAAGGTTGATGCTTCCCACAGTGTTCACGCTTGTGCTACCCATCGACTTGACGGCATGTGCTTTTTCACCGGTGGTAATGACGCTCAGGTCTCCTCCGGTGATTGCAACGGCATCCTCGCTTTCTATGCCGTCGCCTGCCGACCGGACGGTAAGGCTTCCACCGTCTATCAACACATTGTCATTGGCATGAATACCGTCGCTTGCCGCCTCTTTGATGCGTATATCTCCCTCATACATAGAAAAATAGTCGTCCGAACAGATGGCATGTTTATTTTTGCCTCTTACCTCCAAAATACCTGTGCCATACATGTTTAGTTTGCCTTCGCTGAAAAAAGCGGCTTTCATGTCTTCTCCGTCCGTATAGACATATTCAACACCGTCAATCAGGCGATTATGGGTATTATTCACTACCGTTACCGTAATTTTCTTACCGCACTGTATGTTGAGCGCCGCCCCGTGGGGATTGGTAATACCTGTGCCATTCAGCGCCAATCCGAATGGATAGTCGCCGTAAATCTTTACCGAACCGGAGGCAGCGATGCCCGAAAGGATATAGTTCAATTCCAAATCGGTGCGTGTAGAACGAACCGTCACATGCTGACCGGAAGCAGATACCGTTACGCCGTTGCCGTCAAAAGGATTGTCCACAACAACTGTTTCGTCCGTAAACAAAATACTCACGGCATTCTCGAAATTAACCACCTGAGGATTGGGGACAAGCGGTTCATCGTCTGTGTCGTCCGGTAATTTGGGGATTTCAGGAAGATTCGGTATAATTTCGTCTTCCGGCTGACCCGATTCATGCTTACTGCATGCCGACATGACAAGCACCACAGAAACAACGGACAAGCGGAACAGATTAGTTCTAAGTTTGCCGACGGTTATATCTAAAAAGGATTTTTGCTTTTCCATTTTTTTATCATTTTAAAATCTGAACACAAATGTACAAAAAAATTATTTATAGACAATGTGCATGTTAGGAAAGAAGATTCTTCATTTGACAAAAAAACGCTACCTTTGTCTTACTAAAATGAATCATTCCGTCCGCAAGGAACACAAAAATGCAATAAATATGACACAAAAAGCCGACATTAAACTATTTGAGCACAAAAAAGTCCGTACCGTATGGGACGAAGACAAGGAAGAATGGTATTTTTCCATTGTGGATGTAATTGGGATTTTAACCGACAGCCCTAACCCGCGTAAGTATTGGAGTGTATTGAAAACCAGATTAAAACAAGAAGGAAGTGAGTTGACTACAATTTGTAGTCAACTGAAATTACCGGCTGCCGATGGCAAATCGAAACCGCCTTTATAGCATCTGAACCGTTCTTTGACAATACGACATCTTTTGATAATCACCAGCAGAAAAAATGAGAACCCGAAACAGCTACTTTTTTACGCAACGCACCAATCCGGGCGTACTTACAGACGCATCGTCCACTTCCCACTTTAGCCCGAACGTATAACCTACATCATCAATTTTTAAACTTGCAGCAAGAATCCCATGAAATAAATCACCGCCATAAAAATCGGATGCCCATATATAAGCCTCACCCCATCTGTCCTCTTGCGGATTCTCGCTCGAACAACCATAACATCCGCAGAATAGAAATTTTACAACTTGCGTTTCATCCGTTTCGCCGGAAGCTAAAGCGCCGGGACCGAGTTTTATCCATCCCCTCCATGTCTTTTCTTTGTATTCCAACGTATAAAGATTCGAAGGTACACTTCCATACTCAGGCGTCTTATCTATCAAGAGTTGAAATTCGGCTGCCGTAGGCAATCGCCAACCCTCTGGACAAGGGTCATTTTCCGGTTTCCAATTACCGGATTCAGATTCGATTTGCGGCATATCTTCCCAACGGGTCGTAAGAGACCACGCCTTACGGCTATTGAATTGGTAGAGCTTGCCGTAATCTTCGGGCGTAGCGGCAAACGTGCCCGGTTCATCTACATTGCGGGTAGCCCAAACTACACCGCCAATTTCTATTCCTTCGACGGCAACAGGATTATCTTCTTTGCCTGTTGAACAGGCAACCACCGCTGCCACACTTGTTAAAGCAAGTACTAAAAAACGTGTACCCATAGTAATTATTTTTTTGTAATTATTTATTAGTTAGTCTGCACAAAGGTAAATATTCTTTTTATAACAAGCAACTTTTTCGGAAATTTTTATACATAATTAACCGCTCGCACGGATAGAGCAAACAAGGTAGAACCTTGTCCGAACGAGGGTAAAAAATAACATCCATTATATCTCGCAATGAATGAACACGTTTGCGATTGTCAGAAAAAAATCGTAATATTGCACCGTTATTGAATACCGGTTAAGTCTGTCGGATAATTTTGCATCGTTCTTTATGCTGTTGATAATCACAAAAATACGATATTTATTCAACATAAACAACTAATATTCAATATTTTTATTGTAAATGTAAACAGTTTCATAGTGTATAAAAAAAATTATCTTATTTTTGTCGAAATTTTTTAATGATAGTCCTGATGAAGCCAATATTTGTTATTTGTGTATGTATGTCATTTATCTGTCATATATCTATTGCTCAAGAATTTGTTGAGATGCCATTATGGAGTTCCGGAGCGCCTGAACACAATGGTATTACCGAAGCGGAAATTACCGAAAACAACTTTTTTGTACAGCATATCAGCGAAGCCAAGTTGTACGTTTACCACCCGAAACAGCAGAAAAATACCGGAGTAGCAGTGGTCATTTGTCCGGGTGGGGGTTACGCCGGAGAAGCCATTTTCCACGAGGGGCACGATTATGCGCGCTGGTTGACCGAAAAAGGCATCACCGCCGTTGTGTTGAAATACCGGCTACCCAACCGGCATCACTTCATCCCGCTGAAAGATGCGCAACGGGCATTGCGGACTGTTCGGCATCATGCCAAAGAGTGGGGCGTCGATCCGTCCAAAGCAGGCATTTCGGGGTTTTCTGCAGGCGGGCATCTTGCCGCTACTGCCGGAACGCATTTCGATGCAGGCAATGCGCACTCCGATGATCCGGTGGAGCGACTCAGCTGCCGTCCCGATTTCATGATCTTGTTTTATCCGGTCATCACCATGAAAGAAGCGTTCACGCACA
This sequence comes from Prevotellaceae bacterium, assembly GCA_031289415.1. GTDB lineage: Bacteria > Bacteroidota > Bacteroidia > Bacteroidales > UBA932 > JAIRLC01. Next base: position 15,238 of record JAITPN010000074.1, read on the forward strand.
TGGGTTCGCGCAACAACCTGATCGGAGAGGGGTATAACGCCGAACTGGTACAATTGTACTCCAACGAGGAGCAGGTGACGGCGCAAACGCCGCCTACGTTTCTCATCCTGAGCGACGACGATAAAGTTGTGCTGCCACGCAACAGCATCGAATTTTACACGGCGCTGAAGCATTATGAGATACCAGCCTCTCTGCACATCATCCCTTTCGGCGGGCACGGATGGGGCTCCAATCCTTCCAACAAATACTTTACAGAATGGTCTGTGCTCTTGGAAAAATGGTTGGATACGAATGTCGTACCGAAAAAGAACTAAAAGGGCGCACGGATTGCAAATCCGCGCAAGTGGGTCAGACTGCTAATATCCGCCATTTTGGCAATCCTGCAAAATTTTGTACCTTTGCACATCCTTAATATAAGCATGAATTTTATGCAGACACTGAATTTGTTACAAAAATACATCCCTGCTTTTCGCACGTTGAAAACTCCGTTCTATTTCTACGATATGGAATTGCTGCAACGCACGGTAAACGCATGTAAACAAGCCATGAGCAAATATGGCTACCATGAACACTACGCCCTGAAAGCCAACAACAATGCGCCTGTGCTGAAAGTCATCCGCGAAGCGGGTTTCGGCATCGACTGCGTAAGCGGCAACGAAGTGCTGTGGGCTATCCGGCAAGGGTTTCCGGTAGAAAAAATCGTGTATTCGGGCGTGGGAAAAACCGATGAGGAAATCAACACCGCTATCGGGCACAATATTTTTTGCATCAATTGCGAATCTACACAAGAAATTGACATTGTGAACCGTTTGGCAGCGGAAGCAGGCAAAACAGTGGCGATTTCCGTCCGCCTGAACCCCGCCATAGACCCGCACACCCACGAATATATCACCACCGGATTGGAAGAAAACAAATTCGGCATCAGCGAATGGGAATTTGGCGTGATGGTTGAAAAATTAAAGACTGCCACGCATTTGCAACTCATAGCCGTACATGTACACCTCGGTTCGCAAATCACAGAAGCGCCTATATTTCAACAATTATGCACTCGTTTCAATCAATTACAGGAAAAACTGCGGCAGGAAGGCATCACGGTAGCGCACGTGAACATGGGCGGCGGCTTGGGCGTGGACTACGACAACCCCGACAGCTGTCCGATAGTTGATTTTGAAAGTTATTTCGCCACGTTCCACGAACATCTGAAAGTATATGAAGGGCAAACCGTTCATTTTGAGCTGGGGCGCGCATTGGTAGCGCCATGCGGAAGCCTGATTACAAAAACATTATACGTGAAAAACGGACAGAAAAAGAATTTTGTAGTGGTTGACGCCGGCATGACCGATTTGTTGCGCCCTGCGCTCTATCAGGCGCACCATGCCATTCAACAGCTCAGTTCGCAAAAGACGGCTGAAATTTACGACGTCGTAGGTCCTATCTGCGAATCGAGCGATTTTTTCGGCAAAAACATCAGCCTGCCGCAAACGCAACGCGGCGATTTGATTGCTATTCGCACCGCAGGCGCTTACGGACAAACCATGAACATGCGCTACAATCTTCGCAACCTCCCCGATGCTTATTATTCCGACGAAATAAAAAATGTACAAAAATAATTATATTTCGTTCGGACTTTTGTATATTTGCACGAAATTTTATGAATAGTACCATAACATGCTGGTAGTAGAAAAATACGGCGGCTCAAGTGTAGCCACCATCGAAAAAATTAAAAATATCGCCGCTCATTTGGTAGAGCGGAAAAAACAAGGCGACCAGATTGTGGTGGTAGCCAGTGCTATGGGTAAAACCACAAACCAACTGATTGAAGAATCGAAGCAGGTGTCGGACAAGGTGCACCCGCGCGAACTTGATGCGCTACTTGCATTGGGCGAAGCCAAAACCGTGCCGCTGCTCGCCATGGCTGTGCAAGACCTTGGCGAAGACGCTATCAGCCTCACAAGCACACAGATAGGACTACGGGCTACAAGCCGCCACCAACGGGCGCAAATCAAGTATATTGACGCCACACGCATCAAACGGCATCTTGCCGAAGGTAAAATTGTAATCGTTGCCGGTTTTCAGGGAACTAACGACGAAGGCGATATTGTTACCTTAGGACGCGGCGGAAGCGACACGAGCGCCGTAGCATTGGCAGCCATCCTGCAATGCCCCTGCGAAATTTATACAGACGTAAACGGATTGTACAGCGTTGACCCGCGCAAATATCCCGCCGCCCAAAAACTTGACGCGGCATCCTACGACCTTGTGATGGAAATGGCAAATCAAGGCAGCAAAGTGATGGAGCCTCGCTCGGTAGAAATTGCAAAAAAATATAACGTACACCTTTACATCGGACAAAGTTTACAACCAAAACCAAAATATGGTACAATAGTTATGGATAATCAATTAACACTTGAAGAAAAACTCGTATCGGGAATTTCAATAAATGAAAACGTAAGCATGATTACCGTGCGCAACATTCCCTCAAACAGCAACATTACATGCAAAATATTCAACCTCATCAATAAATATGAGTTGAATGTGGACATGATTAACCAAAGCATCGGGATTAATAATAATCTGGTATTGACGTTCAGTTGCAACAAAGACGATGCACATTTGGTGGATAAATTGGTGCAGGAAAATTCCGATATTTTCCAAAACCTGACGGTTGATAAACAATACGACAATCTCGTAAAACTTAGTCTCGTGGGCGTAGGCATGGCTTCACATTTCGGCGTAGCCGCACGTGTGTTCGGCATACTTGATAAAATAGGAGTGCCTTTCTACCACGTTACTACATCCGAAATCACCATCGCAGTAACCATTGACGCGGCAAAAACCGGCGATGCCATTCCTGCGCTGGCTTCAGAATTTAATTTATAGGATTATGGAACTTTTTTTTGCTAAATATCACGGATTAGGTAACGATTTTATCATCGTAGAAGCTGAAGAAATACAAACATTCGACAGTGAAAAACTCGCTAAAACATTATGCAACCGACGCACCGGCATCGGCGCTGACGGTTTGATAGTCATAAAATACGACCCGCGTCCGGAAATGGTTTTTTACAACAGCGACGGCAGTTCGGCTACCATGTGCGGCAACGGTATCCGTTGTTTGGCAAACTACCTGTACCTGTCGGGCGTAACCGACAAAGAGTACATCATAAAAACAGGCGCAGGCGACATGCGCATAGAAGTGGTGAGCGAAGAACCCTTTTTGGTGCGAATCAACATGGGATCACCCGATTTTACACCGGAAAACATTCCTGTCGTTACGGATAAAGAAACTTTCATCAACCAACCCTTCACCGTCGGCAACGATACGTTTTCCGTATCATCCGTGTTTATAGGTACGGCACACGCCGTAGTATTTGTAGATGACCTCGACAAAATAAATATCAAAAAAACAGGCGACGCTATCTGTCATCATCCGTTATTTCCGAACCGCGCCAACGTAAATTTCACACAAATTATTGACGAAAACACATTACGTGTACGCACTTTTGAACGCGGCGTAGGACCCACGTTAGCCTGCGGAAGCGGAAGTTGTGCGGCTGCCGTAATCAGCCATAAACTCGGATTCACAGGAGAAAAAGTAGAAGTGCAACTGACACTCGGCTCGCTGCAAATTGAAGTAGGCGGCACGGTGTATATGACCGGTACGGCAACAAAAGTATATGACGGCAATATTCCAATTAGCAATTTATAATTAATTCACCATGGACAATTCATCAACCACTCAACATTCAACACTCGCAACAGGAGGCTCGTATGTCGCCATTGTAACGCCTTTCCATGACGACCTCAGCGTAAATTTCGACAAACTTACCGAACTCATCGAATGGCACATTGCTGAAGGCACGACCGGAATTGTAGCCTGCGGCACGACCGGCGAAGCTTCTACGCTCAAAGACGACGAACAACTTGCCGTCATTGCGCACGTAGTAAAAGTGGTGCAAAAACGCATAAAAGTTATTGCCGGCGCAGGTTCTAATGAAACGCCGCATAGCTTATATTTGTCGCAGGAAGCCGAAAAACGCGGCGCTGACGGCTTGCTGCTCATCACCCCCTACTACAACAAAACCAATGACGAAGGGCTTTACCGGCATTTCGCAACCGTAGCGGACAAAGTAAATATACCTGTTATCCTCTACAATGTACCTGGACGTACAGGCATAAATATTCCCATAACCGTATTGAAACGGCTGGCGCAGCATCCGAATATTGTAGCCATAAAAGAAGCCAGCGGAAACCTTGATTATGTACTGAAAGTTGCCGCAGAATGTCCCGAATTGGCTATTTTTTCGGGCAACGACAGTCAAGTCTTGCCGGTGCTTTCGTTGGGCGGCGTAGGCGTCATTTCCGTAGCAGCTAACTTATATCCGAAAGATTTTGCGGCAATGTGCGCGCACTACAAAAACGGCAATACAGCCGAAGCCACCCGCCTGCAAATTAAATATGCCCGCGTTATCGAAAATCTTTTCACTGAAGTAAACCCTATTCCGATAAAAGAAGCCATGAACTTGCAAGGATGGAACGTCGGCGGATTCCGCTTGCCTTTGTATGCCATGAGCGAAACGGCAAAAGCAAAACTGGCAAAAGCTATTCAGGAATTGAAATAAAAAGGACGTATGATGAATAAAATAGGCATAGTATTGGTGGGATATGGCAAAATGGGGCAAGTAGTGGCGCAACTTTTGTCCGACACGCCCGACGTAAATCACGCAGCCACTGTAGGCAAAACGCCCGACGCGGACGTATATGCAGAGCTTTCGGCAACAATGCAGCCCTTTGACGCCATCATTGATTTTTCGCACCATAGCAACATCGAAAAAATACTGCGTTATGCACAGGAAAAACAAAAACCGCTGGTTATTTGCACTACAGGATTTAGCCCCGAACAGGAAGAAAAAATAACACGCGCGGCGGAAAAAATTCCTATCGTGTATTCACAAAACATGTCAATAGGCATCAATGTCATGTTAGACGCCGTACGGCGCATAAATGACGCCTTAGGCGTTGCCTTTGATGTGGAATTGATTGAAGCCCATCATAACCTGAAAGAAGATGCACCCAGCGGCACTGCCAAAATGTTGCTCACTGCCCTGAATCACAATGATAACACATTGGTCTATGGACGTGAAGGACACCGTCGGCGGGCAGCAGGCGAAATTGGCGTACATGCCGTGCGCGGAGGCACTATCGTAGGCGAACACACGGTACTTTTTGCCGGCGCTGACGAAATGCTCGAAATTAAACACACCGCATTGTCGAAAAAAATATTTGCTGCAGGTGCATTACGCGCAGTCCGCTTCATAGCCAACCAACCCGCAGGACTTTACCGAATGGCGGATGTATTAAAGCCATAAATAAGTAAAACAATAGCATACAAGCTAATAAGTAAAAATTAGCCGGAAATTGCCCTCACTTTGTGCAAAAAAGCAGCCAAATTTGCCCTCACTTTGTGCAAAATTAAAAAATGCCTATCTTTGCACCATGTTTGAAAGAACCATCATCCAAAAGTTGAGCCGATGGCAACAAGCCTCCGACAGGAAGCCATTGGTATTGCGCGGAGCGCGGCAAACCGGCAAAACCACTGCCGTAAATTTGTTTGCACGCCAGTTTGACCAATATATATCTTAATTTAGGAATTTGGTAATATAATATAGATTTATTATCTTTGCACAAAAAAACGAATATGAGATGTCCAAAATGCACACTTATATTGGTAGAAAAAAAACTACAAATGGATCTGGATTGGTGCTGATA
>JAITPN010000093.1 GCA_031289415.1 Prevotellaceae bacterium
TGTCGGTTTCTACCGAGCGATGCAGTCCTACCGGACTGCCCCTCCGTTGGGTCGCATGTTTATAGAATAATCACGAACACAAGAATGTACGACCCCGAAGGGGTCGTATGTAGGTGGGGGTAACATGTGATTCTATACACATGCGAATCCTTTGGATTCTGTTTTCGTATTCTGATTTTAGGCGTTACAAAAAGTATTCGCTTATTTTTTTACCGGACAACAATGAAAATAATTCAATGAAGCATTCGGACGGAACGCTGCCTCGTTTGTTATAATAAAAACTATTCTTTCTTTTTTCTTCTAAAAAGCATTTATGGATTGATTTTTATCACTCCTACCATCGCTGATGCCGCCATTTCACCCCTAATTTATCTAAAATTTCGGTCTCAAATTTCTTCTTAATCATTCTATTTTCTTCACGGGATATATCCCCCCTTTGATTGATTGTTTTCCAATTTCTTCCATCAGGAGAATATGAAACAAAACTTAATAATGTTGGTGTTCCAATCGCTTTTTGGCTAACATTAATAACACAACCTACATTTGCTTTAATGTCAGTAAAAAAGAAACTGCAATGAAACCAAATACTATTTTTAGTTAACGTGTCAGAATAACCACGTGGAGTTATGTACGAATACGCCCCATTCTCGTAATCAATACGTACAGGGTCCGTATTTTCAGACCATTCATAGTAGTCAAGGTCTTCTTGAAGGGTGTCTGAATAAAAGTCATAAGATTTATATTGAGGATAAGTTGACTTGAATTCCTTTATTTTATTTATTAATTCTTTCTTAGAGATATTAAAACGATAATCTTCGGAATAGGCATAACTGCCTGCAAGAGCAGGTATTTTATAGTCGCAACTTGAGATTAGTATTGATGCAAATAAAAAAACAGGGATATATATTTTATTCATATTGTGAAAATATTTAAAATGGTGTAGTTATTTTTAATGGCAGAAACCCCTTTGTCTGCAGCTTTTAAAGCCTCGTCTGTTTGGATTACAAATCCTAATGGAAAATATATTCGTACCATTTTTTATGTCTCCATTTTATGCCCAATTTATCCAGTATTTCTGTTTCAAATTTCTTCTTTATCATTTGATTTAATTTTTCTCCTATTTTTGTTTTTTATAAAATTCTACTGTACATTATAATATATCTGCGCCCCTTTTTCAATGTCTATCTATTTACTTGCAAAGATAATTCTATTTTTCAAAAACAGCGTCAAAATCAAATAATTTTTCGTATATTTGTTGTTGATAATTAAATATTTTTACTTTAACTAAAAATTTAAATAGTGATGAGAAAATTATTATGTGTTAGTTTATTGATTTATGGTATTTCAATAAACACTTTAAATGCGCAGGATAAATCCGTATCAGTGTCGTCGTCTATTAGCGGCGTAACGGTGTTTTTGCGTGGCGCAGAGGTACAACGCGCAGGCTCTTTGCAGCTTAAAGGCGGTGCGCAGCAGGTGGTATTCGATAATCTGCCTGAAAATATTGACGTGCAAACCATTCAGGTATCTGGTGTCGGCAATTTCACTATTTTGGGCGTAAGTCATCGGGTGAATCATCTACAAAGCCCTGTACGAACAAAAGAGGCGGCGGCGCTCGAAGATTCGCTGAAATGGGTTAAAAACCAGATTACGAATAAGGAAGCGGCGATAGCCGTACTCAACGACGAACAAGCGATGTTGAAAGCAAACCAATATATCGGAGGTTCAAATGTAGGGGTGAAAACACTTGAACTAAAAGCCTTTGTTGATTATTACCACACACAACTCTCCGGCTTGTCAACCCGTCGGATAAGCGTGCAGGCAGAAGTGAAAACCCTCGTGGAAATAAAGGAACGCCTTGAAAATCAGCTACGCGGATTGCAGCAACGCCCGCAACGCTCCACCGGCGAAATTGTGGTGGACGTTACTGCGACTGCAGCTACAAAAGCCTCGTTTTCGGTGAGTTATTTCACCTATCAAGCCGGCTGGACGCCTAATTATGACTTGCGGAGCGCCGAACTTCATAAACCGATAACACTCACGTACAAAGCGCGCGTGTACCAATCTACAGGCGAAGAATGGAAAAACGTAAAACCGGTACTTTCGACCGGAAACCCGACGGTAAACAGCACCAAACCCACGCTTGTACCTTGGTATTTATCGTTTTACAAACCACCGGTAACACAGTATTCAGCATATAACAATATAATGTTAGAAAGAAGTTCACTAAAATCAAAAAGATCAATAGATGCGCTAGATGAAATGGTTGTAGAGGATGCGAAAGAGATAGCCGTTTCTTCCGCCGACTACACCACCGTAAACGAAAGCCAAACGAGTGTGGAATTTGCAGTGGACGCGCCTTACACCATTGCCGGCGACGGAACGGTTCAAACGGTGGAATTAGCCGTGTATTCATTGCCTGCCCAATATGAATATTATGCGGTGCGCAAGCTCGAAAAAGACGTATTTTTGCTGGCAAAAGTGGCGGGTTGGGAAAAACTGAACTTGCTGGCGGGCGAAGCCAATCTGTTTTTTGAAGGTAAATATGTGGGAAAATCGTACATCGAAACCCGCCAAACCGACGACACGCTGTCGCTTTCGTTGGGGCGCGACAATAACATTACCGTTACCCGCATACGGAAAAAAGACTTTTCGGAAAAACAATCTTACGGCAACAATATGACCGAAACGCGCGAATGGGAATTGACCGTGCATAACAAGAAAAAACAATCGGTAATCATCACGTTGGAAGACCAAATACCGGTGTCGGTGGACAAAGAAATTAAGGTAGATGCGGTGAACGTGTCGGGTGCGCAGCTCAACGAACCTCTCGGCAAACTGACATGGCGATATACGTTGAAGCCGTCGGAATCGCGCAGTATGACAGTGAAATATACGGTAAAACATCCGAAAGACAAAACGGTAATTTTGGAATAAACCACACAAACGATGACTCTCACGCGCGAGTTTTTACTCGGAAAAACACTTGACGAATTGGCGGCAACGGTTACGGCGTTCGGCTTACCCGCTTTCACGGCAAAGCAAATTGCCGATTGGTTGTATAAAAAACATACGGCAGACATCGAAAGTATGACCAATCTTTCGAAAACGGCGCGGGTGAAGCTGGGCGAACGCTTTGAAGTAGGCGGCATCATGCCGTCGGCAGTGCAAACGTCGGCAGACGGCACGCGGAAATATCTTTTCCCCACGCACGGCGGACAGGCAATAGAAACCGTCATGATTCCCGACGCCGACCGCGCCACGCTTTGCGTATCGTCGCAAGCGGGTTGCCGCATGGGTTGCCGGTTTTGCATGACCGCCCGTCAAGGATTTCAGGCGCATTTGCCGGCAGGCGAAATCATCAACCAGTGCCGCAACGTAGCGGAACGCGACCGTCTGACGAACATCGTATTCATGGGCATGGGCGAGCCGATGGACAACATCGACGAAGTGCTGAAAAGCCTGCTGATTCTCACTTCGCCGTGGGGATTTGCGTGGAGTCCGCGGCGCATCACCGTGTCTACCATAGGCATACTGCCCGCCATGAAGCGTTTTTTGGACGAAAGCGAGTGCCACCTTGCCGTAAGCCTCCACAATCCGTTCGACGATGAACGGCTGGAATTCATGCCGTTGCAAAAAGCATATCCGATAGAAAAGGTGATAGATTTAATCCGCCAATACGATTTTTCGGGACAACGGCGGGTAAGTTTTGAATATATTTTATTCGACCGCCGGAATGATACGCCGCACCATGTCAATGCTTTGGCGAAAATGCTGCACGGATTGGAATGTCGCGTCAATCTCATCCGTTTTCACACCATCCCCGACTGCACGCTGCTGCCTACGCCCGACAGCGGAGTAGAACGTTTTAAAAACCTTTTAATGGCAAGAGGCGTGATGACAACCATCCGTGCGTCGCGCGGACAAGATATTATGGCGGCTTGCGGGATGTTGGGCGCAAATAGGGATAAGATTGCGGGACAAGGTTAAGCAACGATAATTTCCATGTCAATATTTTTTACAAAGATAAAAAGATTTTATATATAAACAAAATAAAAAATCAAATGAATACTTACTGTTACACCTAAAATTAGAATCCGAACAGAGAATCCGAAGGATTCACCTGTTTATAGAATAGCATGTTATCCCACCTACATACGACCCCGCAGGGGTCGCATTATTCCGATTATCATGTATTTGCTATAAACATGCAATCCCAGAGGGATTGGTTCGACAGCGCATCTGCGATATTCATTTCTATTTTTATGGCTAAAATGCCTTGTGGCTTTTTCGAGTAATAAAAATGTTATAAATAAGTAACGGAAGAGTTATAAATTTATTATTTAATTGTTATAATATGGTATAATTTTTTGATATAAAGATATATAATTTATCATGCTGTGGGCGTTGCCTCATTTTCTTATTCCCAAGGGCAACCCTTATTTTTATACACCTTCGAATCTTCCGATTTTTTTGTCAAGCGAAAATTCCGGTAGTCATTTGTTGAATTATGGCGGTGGTAGCGCCGGTGCGGCTTTGTACATAAGCGGCAGATTTTGCGCCTGCCGACTGTTGCGCTGTCACGTCGGACAGCCATTCGTGCAATGATTCGTACAGCGCAGACGCATTATTTACGCTGCGTGCGCCGCCTGCCACGATAAGTTCATGCGCTTCGGCATATTTTTCGTAGTTATGACCAAACACCACAGGCAGTCCGTATGCCGCAGGTTCAAGGATATTGTGTATGCCGGTGGCGCTGAAGCCTCCACCGACAAAAGCGACTTGTCCGTAACGGTATGCCGGAAGCAATATTCCTACCGTGTCAATAATCAGTACCTGCACGGTTTGCAAATCATCGTCGGCGCTTAGCTGCGTGTAGCGTACCGTGCGGAAAGCGGCGAATTGGGATTCAATGAAGCTCAGGCGGTCGGCGGTAACTTCGTGCGGCGCAATCACAAGGCGGCGGCGTTCGTCCGTCAGCATAGCCCATGCTTCGGCGAGCTTTTCGTCGTCGGGCGTCCATGTGCTGCCTGCCACCAGTGTCGGGCGTCCGGCGGTAAATGCGGCTATCTGCGGGAGGTCGGCAGCGCAATGGGTGTGCATCCACACGCGGTCGAAGCGCGTATCGCCTGCACGAACTACATTTGCGACGCCGATATTTTTCAACAGCGCTACAGAATTGCCGTCTTGCACAAACAGCACACGGAACACGCGCAGCATACGGCGGAAAAGCACGCCATACCATCTGAAAAACACCTGCTTAGGGCGGAAAATAGCGGATACAAGGTAGGTAGGTACTTGCTCTTTTTCCAGCCGAAGCAGAAAATTATACCAAAATTCATATTTGATAAACACCGCCACAACAGGCTTCACGAGGCGTATGAACCGTCGTGCCGTGCGCGGCGTATCGTGCGGGAGATAGCACACAGAATCAACGCCGTCGTAGTTTTTGCGGACTTCGTAACCCGACGGCGAGAAAAAAGTAAGGAGAATTTTATGTTGCGGATATTTTGCGCGATAGGCTTCTATTACAGGACGTCCCTGTTCAAATTCGCCGAGCGAGGCGCAATGAAACCATGCCGTAGGCGTTCCGGCTTGCCCGAAGGCTTCGAGCGAAGCAGCCCATCCGCGCCTGCCGGCTACGAACAACCGCGCCTTGTGATGAAACAACGACGCCACTTTGACTGCTAAAATAAACAGATATATTCCGATATTATATAGAATCCTCAACAACAGGTAATTTTTTGCAAAATTAATAAATCTGTAGGAAACATACACATATTTCTGCCATAAATTTTTCAGAACTTTCATCCGGATGTGCATAATTCAAGAATTTTGTGTAAATTTGTATGCTAATAAATGTGTTTTTATGTGGAAATCATTTGAACTATGTGGTCGTTATTTTATGCTGATGCGGAAGGTGTTTTCGCGCCCTGACCGGATGTCTGTTTTTTGGCGTCAATTGTTGGTTGAAACCGAAAAACTCGGCGTAACGTCTATCGGTATCGTAGCTATTATCTCCGTGTTCATCGGCGCGGTTATTACGTTGCAATCGTCGCTCAACCTGTCGAGTCCGTTTATCCCGAAAATGTATGTGGGATACATGACGCGCGAAACGATGGTGCTTGAATTTAGTTCCACCATGGTGGCGTTGATTCTTGCGGGGAAAATAGGCTCAAATATTGCGTCGGAAATCGGCAGCATGCGTATTACGGAACAAATTGACGCGATGGAAATAATGGGCGTAAATTCGGCAAACTACCTTATCTTTCCGAAGATTATAGCCGCTACGGTGTTTAATCCTTTTTTAATGCTGCTCAGCTTTATTGTAGGGCTTTTCGGCGGCTGGCTGATGGTGGCGTTTACAGGCATTATTACCACATCGCAGTATATTGACGGATTGCAAATGGATTTGCAGCCGCATTACATTACTTACAGTATGGTGAAAATGGCGGTGTTCAGTTTTATTATCACGTCGGTGTCGTCGTTTTTCGGATATTTCGCCTACGGCGGTTCGCTCAACGTGGGGCGTTCGAGCACCCGCGCCATTGTGGCGTGTTGTGTGATTATTCTTATTTTTAATCTTATTCTCACGAAATTGCTTTTGTAATGATATATACTAAAAATGTCAGCAAATTATTTAACGGTACGAAGGTGCTTCACAGTATTTCGGCGGAGTTCGAACAAGGGAAGACCAATCTTATTATCGGCGAAAGCGGCTCGGGAAAAACGGTGCTGCTGAAAACCCTCGTAGGGCTGCACGAAGCCGACGAAGGTGAAATCTGGTACAACGATGTGCTGTTCAATCGCCTGCCGTTTGGTCAAAAACGAGAAATGCGTCGGCACATCGGCATGTTGTTTCAGGGCGCGGCGTTGTTCGATTTTGCCACAGTGGAAGAAAACGTGATGTTTCCGCTGACGATGTTTACCACCCAAACGTATGAAGAAAAACGCGCACGTGTGGATTTTTGCCTCAAACGCGTGAATCTTGTGAATGCAGAAAAGCGTTATCCCGCAGAACTTAGCGGCGGTATGCAAAAGCGTGTGGGCATTGCCCGCGCCATAGCCCTCAATCCGTCGTACCTCTTTTGCGACGAACCAAATTCGGGACTTGACCCGCGCACCGCTATTCTGATTGACAACCTTATTCGTGAAATTACGCAGGAATATAACATTACAACCATTGTGAACACCCACGACATGAATTCCGTGATGGAGATTGGCGACAAAGTCATGTTTATCTATAAAGGACAAAAATGGTGGGAAGGCAGCAACAACGATATTCTCCGCGCCGATAATCCCGAACTCAACAACTTTGTATTCGCGTCCAACATGACGAAACAGTTGAAAGAATTGAGCAATAAATAAAATTTATTGTTGTTGTCCGGTAAACGCGGAAAATTGCTATAATTAGTCAATCCTTAATAATCCCATAACGATTTATTATTCAATAAAATAAGTTGAAAAAGATTTGTTATATTCCACCAATTTCAGTACCTTTGTATCCTAAAAACTGGAAATTATG
>JAITPN010000066.1 GCA_031289415.1 Prevotellaceae bacterium
ACTACGCTATGAGAGCCACAATAAAAGCAAATTTTTTACCCATAAACTTAAAATAGTGCAAATATAATAAAAATCAGTGTATTATATTATTTTTATCATCATTTTTGTCCATTAAGCCGTAATCTTTGAATTTCTTGGCTTCATATTTTGAATTTTTTTGTTTCTAATTCTCTATTTCCGGTACAAAGTTAGTATTCTTTTCTGTTGTTGCAAAAATACCAAGCCCAAAATGTAAAAAACGCAGCGGTTATTGCGCAATAAACCGGTATACGATATATCCGCTTTGCGGTTCGGGCGCTTTACTGTCTACGGCAAAGCGCGAGGCGGCGGCGGCGCGTTTCGCCGCTTCATGGAGGCACGTGTTGCTTGTCGATTTTGCCGTGTTTATCACCGCCGCTGTAACGTAACCTTTGCGATTTACTTCAATCTGAAGGGTTACATCGCCGCCGGCGCGGCATTTATACACCGGCACGGGCAGCGACATTGCCTTGCGCCCGCCAAGGTTGTACGACAGCACCGACGGTCCTTTGTATGCGCCGGCTTGACTGCCGCCGGCGCTCGTTCCGGTGTGCACCGCCTCGTCGCCGCCCTGCTGCTGCTGCATGGCTGCTTTTGACGCATCGAGACGCGCTTGTACGCGCGCGGCTTCGTCGTACAGGGTCGAAGGATTGCTGTGCCGGTCGTCGCGCAAATTCTGTTCGGTTTCGTCTACTGCCGCGTTGCGCACGTGGGCGTGCCTTGCGGGTACAAGCATGGCGTCAAGTTCTTTTTCAAATCGCTCGCGGCGTACTTGTTTTTCGGTTAATTTCTCAGCTTCTTCTTGCTTTGTAAAATCAATGACAAACGGTACTTCTATCTCACGAATATTGTGTATTTGAAAAACGAGCAGTATAATCAACACCAGTAAATGCACGCTGACGGTAGCGTAAATCCCTGCTTTGTTTTCACGGAAAAAACTTTTGATGCTATGTTTTTCTTCTTCAAACACCGTTTGCCGTTACCGTTTTTTTAAAAGTTCTTTTGCATTGTCAATAGCCGCCTGCGTGATGTTTTGTCCGCTGAGCATTTTTGCAATCTCCTGAATGCGCTGTGCGGCGTCCAGCGGTTTCATGCACGTCGTGGTCGCGCCCGCTGCGTTCTCTTCTTTATACACTACGTAGTGTGCGTTGCCTTTGCTCGCTACCTGCGGCAAATGCGTGATGTTGATGACCTGCATATTTTTCGACAGTTCATATACAATGTTCCCCATTTTGTCGGCTATTTCGCCCGACACGCCGGTGTCGATTTCATCAAAAATAATCGTAGGCAATCCGCTGTGTTGTACCATGAGCGATTTGAGGCAAAGCATCACGCGTGAAATTTCGCCGCCCGATGCAATGTGCGACAGTTCCTGAGGCGCAATGTCCTTGTTGGCGGAAAAGAGAAAAGCAACGTCGTCTTTTCCGCTACGATGATAGTGTTCGGACGCGGACAGCGACACGCAAAACACCGCATGAGGCATGCCCAAATGGTGCAGCATTGCGCCGATATGCTGCTCGATGGATGGAATTGTTTTGCGCCGTTTTTCGGAAATAGCCGCCGCCAAACGTTCCACCGCTTGTTGCTGTTTGTCGTATTCCTGCTGCAATTGGGCAAGCGTGTCGTCAAAATTTTCAATGGCGTTAAGTTTTTCGCGAATTTGTTCGTGCAAGGCTATCAACGCTTCTACCGACGAGAGGTGGTGTTTCTGTTGCAACGAATACAACACATTCAACCGGTTTTCGACGGCAACAAGCCGGTCGGGCGAAAGTTCCGTTTTACCATTAATGTTTTCAATTTCTTCGTTCACGTCGCGCAATTCAATGCGGGCGGAGTTTATCCGTTCGGCTAACAGGCGTGCAGGCTGCAGCGCGTTGCTTATTTTCTGCAACGCATTTACGGCGTCGCGTAGCAGGCTGTCGGCAGACAGTTCTTCGGCAGACAGCACACTATTCACTCTGGTAAGCGCCGTTTTTAT
This sequence comes from Prevotellaceae bacterium, assembly GCA_031289415.1. Classification (GTDB taxonomy): domain Bacteria; phylum Bacteroidota; class Bacteroidia; order Bacteroidales; family UBA932; genus JAIRLC01. Next base: position 1,997 of record JAITPN010000066.1, read on the forward strand.
TTCTTCGGAATGGGTGAGTTGCGCCAGTTCCTGCTCCAACTGTGGTTGCTCGTCTGGCTTGAGCTGCGCTACATTCAGTTCGTTGTGTTGGAAAAGTAAATATTCGTATTCCTGCTTTGCTTTTTGCGCTTTTTCTTTCCATTCGTTCAGGTTGCGGGCTGCCGTTTTGTATGCGGCGAAAGCCTGCCGGTAGTCGGTCAATGTTTGTGCATGCCCTGCCTGCGCATCTACTACGGTGGTTTGAAATGACGAAGAACCAATGAGCAAATTCTGATGTTGCGAATGAATGTCAATCAAGCGTTCGCCAACGTCTTTCAGCGCATTGAGCGTTACAGGAATTTCGTTGACAAACGCCCGCGATTTTCCGTTGCTGCCAATCACACGGCGGATAACGGTGCTTGGCGCATAATCAATATCGTGGGCGGCAAACAGCTCTTCCAACCCATATCCGTCGAGCAAAAATTCGCCTTCTACCACGCAGTTTTTAGTACTGTCTTTTAGTACGGCAGTGTCGGCGCGTTGTCCCAATATCAGCGAAAGCGCACCCAGCAAAATAGATTTACCCGCGCCGGTTTCGCCTGTGATAATACTCAATCCATTGGGAAATTCAATGTGCAGTTTCTCAATTAACGCATAATTTTCTATGAACAACGTTTGTAACATATCACATCAAAAAGCCGTTTCTTTCGTCTTTAATTTTTCGTATTTTTTTACATTATTTTTATCTACTTCCGCAAGTACTTGGTAGATTCGCGTACACTCCTGCGAGGTTGCTTCGGAGTAGATATTGATGATTTCATCGGACTTGGCGTCGAAAAATACTTTAATAAAAAATAAATAAATGTCGGGGCGTTCGCGATACACTTTTTGAATATCAAGCAATGCTTCGGTTATATTTTCGCGCCCTTCGCTAATGCGTTCATTCATCTGGTCAAGCCCCAAACGGTGGTATTTGTAGTAGGCGGTACGTTCGGCGTCGTACTTATGATTGAGGATATTTTCAATCAGCCAATAGCGGTTATTGCGAGCGCCTTCGTAGGGTCGCCAGCCTCTTTCTATCGCCGATTGCGCATTCACGACAATGTGTTCGGCTTTTTTTAAATATTCCGTACCGCCGCGCAACGAAAAAGTGTCATAATCCAATCCCAAAATGACATAAATGTAGAAGGCAAACAGCGACGACAAATTGTTTAAATGAGCTTGTTCGTTAAATTCTATGCGGTCGTATTCGATGTAAGTGAAAGAAACTTCATTGTCCATGAAATTGAGCACCGGCGTAATGTACGAACTTCCGTACACCGGTCGGCTCGACTGAATTTGCAGCGTTCCTTTAAATTCATTTGAACCGATTTGTTCGGTAATGGTAAGAAAAAAGCTACATTCAATGCGTTCGTATGTCGAAAATTTATTGTTCGTCCACGCCGTATTGCTGATAAAGTCGTTAAGGTCTTTTTGCAATGTTTGAAACACGGATTTATTCGTTCCCTGTATTTTTGAAGTATTGACGCTAAGATTACAGCGAAATTCCTGCGCCGTAGCGCCGAAACAAAGGGAAAAACAATAGATGAAAATAAAAAATTTACGCATAATATTATTATTTTAATGATTGAATAGCGTCCACAATATCAATAGCCACCTCGTTTTTTGATTTCAGTGCAAAATCCTTGTGCGTTCCGTCGCGGTAAATCAACGTAACTTTGTTGGTATCGGTAGCGAATCCCGCGCCTTCGTCACGTAAGGAATTTAGTACTATCAAATCAAGATTTTTCGCTTGCATTTTTTTGTTTGCATTGGCTACTTCGTTGTCGGTTTCCAGTGCAAAACCTACCAGCCGTTGCGTTTTTGCTTTCACGCATCCGAGCGCAGCTGCAATGTCTATCGTAGGCTTGAGTGAAATTTGCAGCGCATCGTTTCCGCGTTTTATCTTTTTGTCGGATGGATATTCGGGCGTAAAATCGGCAACTGCGGCACACAACACGGCAACCTCAGCCGTTTCAAATTCGCGGACAACGGCAGCGTGCATTTGCGCAGCGCTCACGACCGAAATAACCGTAATGCCGGCATGTTGCGCTTTCAATGCCGTAGCGCCTGTAACCAACGTTACGGCAGCGCCGCGCGCCGCCAATTCTTCAGCTATGGCAAACCCCATTTTCCCCGACGAATGATTGCCGATGAAACGTACAGGGTCAATAGCTTCATACGTCGGACCTGCGGTTACAAGGATTTTACGGTTGGCGAATGTTTTTTTTTTTGCAAAAAAGCCGGACACAAATTCAAAGATTTTTTCAGGGTCTTCCATGCGCCCTTTGCCGTCGAGACCGCTCGCCAAGCTACCGGCGGCAGGCTCTATCACCGTTACACCGCGTGTTTTGAGTCGGGCAATGTTGTCCTGATTGGCAGGATGGTTATACATTTCCACATCCATAGCAGGCGCAATGACCACAGGGCAACGCGCCGAAAGATATGCCGTAAGCAACAAATTGTCGGCTATGCCGTGTTGCATTTTGGCAATGGTGTTTGCCGTAGCGGGAGCAATCAGATAAAGGTCTGCCCACTCGCCAAGGCTCACATGGTTGTTCCAATCGCCGTTTTCGGGATTGTAAAATTCAACAAGAACAGGGTGTTTCGACAAGGTAGCCATCGTTAACGGCGTGATAAACTGTCGCGCCGTGTCGGTCATTATCACTTGCACTTCAGCGCCTGCTTTGGTTAACAGACGCACCAGCGTAGCGGCTTTGTAGGCGGCTATACTTCCGGTAATGCCAAGTAATATATGTTTTCCTTTCCACATAACACACTACATCGGAAAAAGATTAATCCGCTTTTTCTTCGGGCAGTTCGTCGAGTTTCCGATAATAAATTTTGTTCTCACTGAGTTCTTGCGTCGCTATCAACGTGGGTTTTGGCTGCCGTTCATAATAGCGTGAAATCTCAATTTGTTCGCGGTTTTCGAAAGTTTCTTCAAGATTATCGGAATAATTTGAAAATTCTTCCAACTTGCGATTGAGTTCTTGTTTTACTTCAGCGGCAATTTGGTTGGCACGCTTAGCAACAATCATAGTTGCCTCATACACGTTGCCTACGCTTTCGGCGAGGCGTGTTACGTCGCGCGTTACCGTACTTGCAGGAGTGCTTGTTGTTTTTTTTGTATCCATAAATATATTATTTTTTCTCTAAAAATTTCTGTGCTTCTTGGTACATCGCGTCCACTTCTTTTCGATATTTTGATTCGGGGTATTCACTGATAACGTTATAATATTCGTCAATTACTGTTTGATAGCGTTCGCGCTGTTTGCTTTCCACACTGTTTTTTGCAATCTGACGTGTCGATGACAGAATGAGATACAGCATATTTTCGCGGTAACGGTTATCGGGATTGTCCTTCAGCACCGTTTTCAATGCGGCAATAGCCGATTTATAATATTCAATATCATAATAAAGTTTTGCTGCCAAATAGGCTTTTTCATCCATCCTGCCCAATAATTCTTCATGCAAAGGCGTTATTTTTTCTCTCCATGGACTTGACGGATAAGTGTAGTAAAATTCGTTCATCGCAGCAAGCGCTTGCATCGTCGGATTCGGGTCAAGCGCCACGCGGTAAGTCATTTTATACAAACAAAGGCAATACAGGTAACTGGCTTCTTCCGTAAACAAACTGCGCGGAAATGATTGCCGGAATGCGCTGAAATAAGACGAAGCCAACATCGGGTCTTTATCTAAAAAATAACTTTTCGGAAGATAAAAATTGATGGTATCGTCGCGCGACGATCCGCGATAGTATAACCTGATGTCATCAAACAACGTAGCCGATTTCTGATATTTTTTATTATCATAGTAGTTCATCGCTGCACGGTATTTCTTTTCGTAGTCGGTACTTTTGCGTATCTTCTCAAATTTTCCGGTACACGCCGACCCCAACAGCAAATATGCTGCAAACAGGAAATATATAAAATACGTCTTTTTCATCCGCTGAATTTCAATAATCAAAACCGCAAAGATAAACAAAAAAAGTTAAATTTCCTCATCGCAGAGAAAAAGTTCGGCGTCTTTGGCAGCCATACATCCTGACGCCGCCGCTGTAATCGCTTGACGATAATAGGGGTCTTGTACGTCGCCGGCGGCAAAAACACCCGGAATATTAGTACGCGTCGTGCCGGGTTTTGTTTTTATATACCCCTGTTCGTCTGTCTGTAAGGTTGGTACAAACAAATCGGAGTTGGGCTTGTGTCCGATAGCAAGAAAAAAACCATGAATGTCGAGTTTGATGTCTTCGCCTGCCTTGTTCGCAACCAACACGCCGGTAACGCCGCTCGCATCGCCCAGAATTTCACGAGTTTGATGCTCCCACAATATTTCGATGCGGGGATTCGTCAACACCCGCTGCTGCATGGTTTGAGAAGCACGCAACACATTGCGGCGCACTATCATATACACTTTCCGGCAAAGATTGGCGAGATACAACGCTTCTTCGCAAGCCGTGTCGCCGCCGCCCACAATGGCTACATCGCGCCCTTTGTAGAAAAATCCGTCGCAGGTAGCGCAAGCCGACACCCCCTGCCCGCGGAAACGTTCTTCGGACGGAAGTCCCAAATATTTTGCCAAAGCGCCTGTGGCTACAATAAGTGTTTCAGCTTCAATAATATGATTTTCGTCAATCATAATCGTAAACGGACGTTTCGAAAGGTCGGCATGCGACACCGCGCCCAGCCGTATGTCCGTGCCGAAACGAAGGGCTTGCTTACGGATGTCGTCCATCATTTCAGTACCGGCAACACCATTAGGATAGCCGGGGAAATTTTCTACGTCGGTGGTAATAGTAAGTTGTCCGCCGGGTTGAAGTCCCTCATATAGCACGGTTTGGATATTCGCACGCGAGGCATAAATGCCGGCTGTGTACCCTGCCGGACCACCGCCCACAATCAGGCATTTTACTTTTTCAGGATTTGTATTCATCACAATTTGCATCATTTTATTCACAAATATACATATTTTATTTCAAATTACATGCAGAAAATTTAAAATAAGTTCAAAATATTTTATATCTTTGTCGATTATCATGCGCTATTTTATTTGTTTATCATATAACGGAACACGTTACCACGGTTGGCAGGTACAGGAAAATGCGCCTACGGTGCAGGGGGAGCTTCACCGCGCGCTGGGCATCGTGCTGGGCGAGCCTACGGCAACGGTAGGGGCGGGACGCACCGACGCGGGCGTACATGCCCGCCGATACGTGGCGCATTTCGACAGCGGGCAGACGGAACGCCTTGCCGACAGAGAAAATATAGTGTACAGGCTCAACGGAGTATTGCCGTCCGATATATGCATACACGGCGTGTATCCGATGCACGACGCCGCGCATGCGCGTTTTGACGCTACGGAACGTACCTATAAATATTACATCCACACCGAGCTTGACCCTTTTTTATTGGAAGTGTCTGCCTACATTCCTTACACGCCTGATGTAAATGCCATGAACGAGGCTTGCAAAATTCTCCTTACTTATGAGGATTTTACGAGTTTTGCAAAATTACATAGCGACAATAAAACAAATCTTTGCACCCTCACCCAAGCCAAATGGGAAATTGCCGGAAACAGATTGGTGTTCACCATTTCAGCCAACCGTTTTTTGCGGAATATGGTGCGGGCTATTGTGGGCGTACTGCTTGAAGTGGGGCGCGGCAAATACACGACGGATAACTTTGTGAACCTCATTGAAATGCGGAAGCCGGGCGCAGGCGGCATTTCATCTCCGGCTCGCGGATTGTTTCTTGAAGAAATCCGCTATCCTTATTCGTGGTTACCGGCAAATTGATTTTTTTTGATAAAAATCTTATCGTTTTGTATTTTATGTTAAAATATTTTGTACCTTTGCGGTATCTATACTTTAAACATAACATGCTATGAGAAAAAATTTGATTGTTTTAATGTCGTTAGCGCTACTTTCAGGAGCGTGCTCTCCTAAGGTTGCGACTCGGAATCAGCAAAATTATACTCCTTTGAATAATAACAATAATTTATATAATTAATTTTAAAATTAAATAACATGAAAAAGAAAATCTTATTGATCACAGTAGCGTTTTGTGCAATGGCTACGGCAATGTATGCACAAGATATTAAAAGGGAAGAGACCACCTATTTAGGTGTAGGATTTGGTTTTGATTATGGCGGATTTGGAGGAAAAATAGAAGTTCTTCCTGTAAAATATTTAGGATTATTCGCCGGTCTCGGGTATAACTTATCATCTATCGGGTGGAATGTAGGTGCTTCTGCTAAGCTACTTCCTAATTCCAAGGTAACACCTACACTCAGTGCATTTTACGGATATAATGCCGTTCTTGTTATAAAAGGTGCAAGCGAGTATAATGCGACTTCATACAGCGTAACGTTTGGCGGAGGTGTGGATATTAAAATGGGGGGAAACGGTAATAAACTTAGTATTAATTTATTTATACCGATACGTTCTCAAAAATTCATGGATAAATATGATGCCGCATTAGCCAGTTCTTATGTAGAAATGGAATCTGAATTACTTCCGATAGCATTTAGCATAGGTTATAATTTCAATATTAGTAAAAGATGAGAAAAAATTTAATCATTTTAATGTCGTTAGCGCTACTGTCAGGAGCATGCTCTCCTAAGGTTGCGACTCGGATTAGTAGTAATTATCAAGCGTTAGATTATCGCGAAGAAGTACATGTGTTGAATGTACAGGCGATTCCTCCTGAAGCTGCTGAAGTACTGGGAACTGTGAAAATCGGCGATACAGGTTTTTCGACAGACTGTGGATTTGAAACAGTCCTTGAAAAAGCAAAAGATGAGGCGCGTAAAGTAGGCGGTAATGTTATAAAACTGACAAAACATATTCCGCCGAGTATCTGGGGAAGTTCCTGTCACCGGATTACAGCCGTTATTCTAAAAGTTGATAATTTTGATGTATCAGCCTACAGTGACGAATTAGTCGAAGTAGCTGAGGTGATTGATAGCACACTCTTCGATGAAGGATGTGCTTTGCTGCACGTTTATCGCCATAGCGGACAGGGCGCACTTATAAGTTACGACCTGCATTTGGGTGATACGGTAATTTGCCGTGTGTCGAACAAATGGAAACAAACCATTAAAATTAAAAAAGATGGGTTGAATACTTTATGGGCACGTACCGAATCGAAAGCCGAAATCCCTATAAATATCGAATTTGGCAAAGAATACTATATACGTTGCCGTGTGACTATGGGGGCATTTGTCGGACGTCCACGATTGGAACTTGTTGATAATCGAACAGGCAAAATAGAATATGAATCCATTCAGAAAAAGTAAAAGTAAAAGTAAATAATAAAACACAACTATATATGAAAAAGATGAAACATATATTACTTCTCATAGTATTGATAGTAATGGGTAATTCGCTCCGTGCACAGGATTTATTGGTAACAAATGAAGGTGATTCGTTGAATTGTAAAATCACAAAAATAAGGAATGATAATATTTATTTTACTTTTAAATATAAAGGTGAAATCAGAAATACATTATTGCCCGTCCATCGTGTGATTTTGTATCAGTATAACTATTATCAAACACCGGAAGTTATGCCGGAGCAAATTAAACGTACCGCAAAATATCCTCACTTCAGAATAGCCCTCAATGGAGGATATAGTTATCGGTTAGCAAGTGCGCCTGCCGATGCCTCACCAGATCAAAAATCATATATAAATGGATTAAAATCCGGTTATAATTATGGTGCGGATTTGACCTATTTTTTCACTGAATATCTCGGCATCGGGTTTAAATATAATACTTTTGCATCTAAGAATAAATTAAATAATAGATATATAACTTATATCGATGGTTCTACGGATTACGGGACGATAAGCGATAATATAAAAATCAATTTTATTGCTCCATTTTTTAGTACAAGGATATTAAATACAAGTAAAAAGAACTGTTGGTTATTTGATGTAGGACTGGGTTATATGAGATATACAAATGAAGTTATTTCCGGTTCTAAACAGGGAAAACTCAATGGAGCTACGATGGGCTCTTATTGGAATATCGGCTATGATATTGGAATATCAAAAAAAATGGCGATAGGATTCCAAATATCCTATTTAAGCGGATTACTTGCAGAATACAAAGAAACTATTGGAGGAACGACACAAACTATAAAATTAGATAGAGATAATTATGAGGGTTTGGCACATATCAACTTGTCAATTGGATTGAGGTATAATATGTAATGTTTAAATTCTTTGAAAAATTAATATTTCAAAAGAAATAACATGAAAAAGAAAATTATATCAATCACGGTAGCGTTTTGTACCATAGCTACAGTAATATATGCACAAAATGCTAAAAGAGACGAACACACTTACTTCGGTATAGGGGTAGGGTATGATTATGGCGGGTTAGGAGGAAAAATAGAAATTCTTCCCGAAAAATATTTGGGATTATTCGCAGGAGCTGGATATAATCGGTCATTTATCGGGTGGAATGTAGGCTGTTCTGCTAAACTATTTCCTAATTATAGGGTAACGCCGACGCTCTGTGTATTTTATGGATATAATGCCACGATTGTTGGTTCAAGAAAAATATCTTTTCCGGAAACTAATTATGAAAGTAAATATAAAGTAAATATGACTTCATACGGAGTAACGTTTGGCGGAGGTGTGGATATTAAGTTGGGTGAAAATGGTAATAAGCTAAGTGCTAATTTATTTATACCGATGCGTTCCAAAGAATTTTCTGAATTATTTCCGATAGCATTTAGCATAGGTTATAATTTCAATATTAGTAAAAGATGAGAAAAATACTTGTTACCGGTTGCTTGATTATATTCTGCGGAATGTGCATGGCGCAAACAGAAAATAAAAAAGGGTTGTCGCTTGAATTGGGTGTGGGCTATACAAATTATCAAACCATTGCGCCGGAGGGTTTTGTGCAGTGGAATACCAGAATTGCCGGACGTGCGTTTGAGCCTAAAGCAGGTATTAGTTATCAAGCGTTTGATGCCGAATATAATGGAATAGACGGATTGAAATCGGGAGGTGTAGGTTTGTTTGCCGAAGCCGTTATTTTCCCATTTTACAAATATTTCTATTGCGGTGTGCGTTGGGATTTAATTACTATCAATAAATTGTCGGATAGTGCATTGAAAAAAATGGGTTCATCTTATTCATCCAATACATTTTCGGGAACTAATTTTTACGGCATAGCCGGTATTGATATTCCTGTTTTCAAACGTCTCAATTTCAGAATATACGGTATGCCGGGTGTGCAGCAATATAAAATATCGGACGGCACGTTTTCGTCCGGCGATTATGTAACTAACGGCACAGCACAGGAAGAACATCTCAATTTTGTGTATCGGGTAAACATCGGGTTGATTGTGCGGTTGAAGTAATTTATTCGTTTGAGCGTAAAAGATTAAATGTCGAATCATATACCTTAATTGCTTCCCTGCATCCCGATAGGGATGTTTCGCTCGGTAGAAACCGATATACGCACCCATAACACGACATTCCGTAGGAATGTAACCTTTGTCTTTCTTGACGGCATACCTAACGGCATGCCATGAGGGGTCGGAAATTTTTCTTCTACCGAGCGATGCAGTCCGATAGGACTGCAAAACCATGCGATTATGAATTTTAGATGTAACATCAAGTATTCGTCTTTGAAAATAAAAGATTAAAATAAAATAGCCTGAAATACAGTATATTTATTGAATTTCTATACATCATAGTACAAAAATTCAATAAAAAGTTGTATTTTTGCATCTGTATAATTTATAAATGTTGAAACACATGATGCTATTTTCATTTCTTCAAACTACTGAAGCGGTGCTGGTGGACGAAAGTCAAGTCCCTGAGTCGCTTTCATTATTAGACATGGCAGCAAAAGGCGGTCCCTTAATGCTCGTATTGCTTGCGCTTTCTATCGTGGCTGTGTATATTTTAGCAGAACGATGGGTGGTCATTTCCAAGGCTTCAAAAATAGACCAGTATTTCATGGAAAAGTTGAAAGAATATATCCATGACGGTAAAGTGAAAGCCGCCCGCGAGTTGTGCGCACACAACAACACGCCTATGGCTCGACTTATCGGGAAAGGTCTTTCGCGCTTGGGGCGTCCGTTGCCCGACATTCGCGAAGCGGTAGAAAACGTGGGCAATACCGAAGTCGCCCGCCTCGAACGCGGCTTGCCGATGTTGGCGTCTATTGCCGGCGGTGCGCCTATGGTCGGATTCCTTGGTACGGTAATCGGGATGATTCAGGCGTTCTATAAGATGGCGTCGGCAGGCAACAACATTGACATTTCGCTGCTCTCGAACGGTATTTACGTCGCTATGGTAACTACGGTAGGCGGTCTGATAGTGGGGCTAATAGCCTATTTCGGATATAATTATTTAGCGGCAAAAGTAAGCAAAGTAGTGTATAAAATGGATACAAACGTCATCGAATTTATGGACTTGCTGAATGAACCAGTAGAATAACAACATTATGGCAATAAAATCCAGAATAAAAGTAGATCCTTCGATCAACATGTCGTCAATGTCCGACTTGGTGTTCCTTTTGCTCATATTCTTTTTGGTTACTTCTACGTTGGTTAGTCCGAATGCGTTGAAACTGTTGTTGCCGAAAAGCACCAATCAGATTTCTACAAAACCGGGCGTATCCGTGTCCATCAAACATCATGAAGACAAAGGCACGTTTTCTTATTACATCAACGGAAAAGATGCGGTGTCCTTTTCGGAAATCGAAGGGAAGTTGCAAACTTTGCTGAAAGACGAAGAAGACCCGGTCGTTTCGTTACATGCCGACAAATCAGTGCCTCTTGAGCAGGCGACAAATATAATGAATATTGCCAAGCGCAATAAATATAAAATAATTTTAGCTACCGCACCGGAATAAAACATTGTACAAAAGTGGCGTCAATATCATACAATACGGATAACAAAGAAGGTCGCACCATGGCTGTTGGCATTACTGTTGTATTGCATGCACTGATGCTGTTCGTCATTTTCCGCATGATTGATATTAAGGCAGCTGAAGTTGTTCCGCCGGCGATAATAGAAATTACGTTTGAACCCGAGCCTGAACCTGAAAAACGCCAACCTGTCCGTCAGCAAATGGCAAGCCATGTAGTTACAGGAAAAAAAGTCATGGACGAAGTGCCGCCCGAACCCACAAAAAAAGCAGATTACGGCGACCACGGCGATGTGGAAAAACCGATTGAAAAGCCCATTGAAATTGACGAACGCTCGCTATTCCGCAGCCAAGAAGACGGCGAATTGGTTGACAACGCATCGGGTAAGCAAGAAAATGCTACGGCGTTGGTTTCCACGCCAAATATGTCCGATTTTCCATCGTTTAGTTTAGACGGTCGGTCTATGCAGGGGAAATTGGTGCAACCGAGTAATACATCAAACCAAGCAGGGAAAATAGTGGTTGAAATATACGTGAATCAGCAAGGCAAAGTAACCAAAGCCACCGTGCGCACAAAAGGAACTACCATACAAAATGAAACGCTGTGGCGAGCGGCTGAACGTGCGGCTTCGCAAGCCTCTTTTAATTCCGATGCGAAAAAACCGCCGACACAAATAGGGTCTATTACCTATGTGTTTAAACTGAGGTAAGGCGCAGTGTCGCGTTGTTTTTAATCCAAAAAATTATTGTCGTTGATAATATAACTCAAGCAATTCTTTTGCCGCTGTAAAAGAACTTTTTTCTCCGCAGAGGACTTGTTGTTCGTAGTCGGATAATTTGGCTGCGATGTCGGCATTTTGGTAAAAGCCGTCTTTCAGCGCTTCTTCAATGGTTTCTGTCATCCAATAGCGAGCTTGTTCGCGGCGGCGGCGTTCAAAATAGCCGTTCGTTTTGGTCAGCGTAAGGTAAGCGTCTATCTGGGTTTGAATGTCGCTCAATCCTGTTTTTTCGATAGAGGACACGGTGAGCGCTTTGGCTTCCCACTTTGATTCGGGGGTAGGGAAAAGTCGCAAGGCGCTTTGGTATTGTGCCTGCGCCACAGTTGCTTTGTCCACATTGCTGCCGTCGGATTTATTGATAACCAACAGGTCTGACATTTCCATGATGCCGCGCTTGATGCCTTGCAATTCGTCGCCTGCGCCCGAAATCATGAGCAGCAGGAAAAAGTCGGTCATGGAGTGTACGGCGGTTTCCGATTGCCCTACGCCTACGGTTTCAATGATAATGGTGTCGAATCCGGCAGCTTCGCACAGTACAATGCTTTCGCGCGTTTTGCGCGCTACGCCGCCCAGCGAACCGGCGCTGGGGCTTGGGCGAATGAATGCGCGAGGGTCAACGCTCAGTTCTTCCATGCGGGTTTTGTCGCCTAAAATACTGCCTTTTGTACGTTCGCTGCTTGGGTCGATAGCCAGCACCGCAAGTTTATGACCTTGAGCGGTCAGGATTTTGCCATACGCTTCGATAAATGTACTTTTTCCTGCACCCGGCACGCCTGTAATGCCAATGCGTATCGAATTATCGGCGTACGGACGGCACGCTTCCACCACTTGTTGCGCCAATGCTTGATGTTCGGGCAGCCGACTTTCAATTAACGTAATGGCTTTGCTCAATATGGTTACATTGCCTGCTCTGATGCCGACTACATAATCGGATAACTGCAACCGCCGCTGCGGCTGTTTCCTGAACAGCGCTGCCGCATTCGGATTAATCATAGGCGGTTGTTCAATTCCGCTGTTTACCACCAATGCGCTATCTTCAACAAGGGTATTCATTATTTTTTTATAGTGCCTGTAACCATCAATACCGGTGCGCTTTGCGATGGCGCATTGGTAGCCAGTGTAATGGAATAAAATTTAGTTCCTTCTTCGCCTTGTGTGTCCAGCGCCACTTTTACTATACCTGTCGCTCCCGGAGTCAGTAATTTCGGATAAGTTACTTTCAAACAGGCACACTCGGCATACGCTTTGCGGATTAGCAAGTCGCTTTTTCCTTTATTTGTAACTTTAAATTCGGCAGTTATTTTTGTTCCTGCCGTTATTGTTTCAAAATTGTGGTTGGGCTTGTCGAACGATACTACCGCCATTTTCGCATAATCTTCGCGGTTGATTTTGCTGAAATCTTCTTCAATGGTAGCGGCAAGGGTGAGTTTTGCGGTTTCCTGAGTACTTCCGTTCGCATGGACGCCTACAGCGTACTTCACGATACCCCATTCGGGTTGTTTTGCCGCCGCCGTATTGAACGTGCTGCGGATAAATCCTTTCTGATCTTTCTGCAAAACGGCGGGCGTCATTTCTACCACCGCTTGTTTCGGCACGTTGGAAAACGTAAGCGTCAACGGCGTGTTGCCGGTGTTGATGATTTCCACACTGTCTTTTTTTACAGCGCCTTGTATAATGCGTCCGAGAGCAATTTCATTTTTACGCAGACGGAAGACGTTATACGCTATGGGAAAATATTCTTCTGTGGTGGGTGTTTGCGCTGTTACTCGTCCGCGCACATGCAGAACGGTGGACGTGGTCGTTCCGTTGGTGTATACAGTAAGCGTTTTGTCAAACGGCATGGCTGCCGAGGGGGTGTAAGTGGCTTTCACATAGCCGCGTCCTCCGGGCGGCACAGGCTCTTTCGTCCAGTCCGGCGAAGTGCATCCGCATGAAGCCGTTACGTTTTGAATCACTATCGGCGTTGCGCCTTTGTTTACAAATTCAAAAGAATATGATTTCGGACCGTCTTTTTGTCCAAATTCCCCAAAATCGTGGGTGGTTTTGTCAAAAACGATAGAGGATGTCTGAGCGTATGCGGCGGTCGTTCCAAAAACTGCCATGCACACATAGATAAAATAACTTATTTTCTTCATGCAAAATTAAAATGGATGATTTGTAAATGCTATAATTACTAATATAGAATACAAAAGTACTAAAAAAATCCATTATATTGTAATTTTTACCCGAAAAAGATGATAATATCGTTTTTTATTTCTACCTTTGAGGTTATTAAATAATATTGCCATGAACTCTTTATATCGCTTAGTCATTGTAGCATCTGTGTTATGCAGTATGCAGGGATGTCGCCATACGCCTGCTTCAACCAAACTTATTGAAAATCCGTATATCAGCGCCTATACGTCGGGCGTAATATCCATAAATGCGGGTATCAAAATTCGCCTTGCGCAAAGCAACGAAGCGTATGAACAACATGCGGTTGCCGGTAAAAAATTATTTAAAATATCGCCTCATGTGGAGGGCGAAGCTTATTGGCTGACGCCGACAACCATTGAATTTCGTCCGAAAGAACCGTTGAAGAGCAATCAAGTGTATCAGGTTTCGTTTCGTGTGGCTGATTTGATTCCTGAGGCAAAGAGCAGGTATAAAACGTTTGATTTTTCGGTTACAACTTTCGAGTCGTCATTTGTGACGGAGATAAGCCCGATAATGTTGCAAGACGACGGACTACCCGATGTATATATGTTGGAAGGTCTGGTATCTACTGCCGATTATATGGATGACGGTAAGATTGAAGAGGTACTAACCGCCACAGTGGCAAATCAAAAAGCTAAAATCAAATGGGAACATTATTCGGCTGAAAAGAAGCATTTATTTCATATTCATGATATTGCATCCCGCGAAGAACATTCGGTTGTGATTCTGCGATGGAACGGAAAACCTGTTTCATACGATTATGAAAGCAGCGACACGGTGAAAGTGCCTGTGAAAGGGCTGTTTGAAGTCATGAACGTTACGACAAATCAAGAAGAACAATATATTCTTTGTACTTTTTCAGAACCGTTGGATACGCGACAAAAAGTGAGCGCTTATGTGGAACTTGACAGAGATATGCGTCTTAGCGTATCGGCTAATAATATATATATCTATTTGTCGGATGTAGCCAACCGTACGGTGGTTCTTACCGTGCGTGAAGGATTGAAAAGCAAATCCGGAAAAACGCTGGCGGAAAATTATACCGAGGCAGTGGTTTTTGAAGATTTGAAACCAGCTGTACGCTTTGCCGGAAAAGGGGTGTTGATACCCGGCGTCAATAATTTCACGTTGCCGTTTCAATCGGTTAATTTAAAAGCGGTGGATGTGCACATTCACCGTGTTTTTGAGGACAATGTTCTGCAATTTCTGCAAGTTAACAATATTGGCGGCAATAGTGATAATAATTATAATTATGAAATGCACCGCGTCGGAAAACCGGTAGCTTCTACTACTGTGAAATTGGACGAAGGAAAAAAAGTGAATCTTCACCGTTGGAATACTTTTTCGCTTGACCTTGCCCAAGTCATTACGCCCGAACCCGGTGCGATTTATGAAGTCAATATCTCGTTTCGCCGCGATTATTCTCTTTACCGATGCGACAATGCCAAAACGGAAACCAACGACGACGACATGACGGAAATAACAGTCGAAGTATATGATGATGAATACGAAGATGACGAGTACTATGACGATGGATGGGAGGGAAGAAACAATCCGTGCTCCGACGCCTATTACAGCACGTATTACAATTCCGGTCGTTTTATCAGACAAAATGTGATAGCTACCAATTTGGGTATGATTGTAAAAAAAGGCAATGGCAACAACCTGACGGTTTTTGTCAACGATTTGCTGACTACCCAACCGATGAGCGGCGTAACGGTAATTGCGTACGACTTTCAGCAACAAAAAATCACCGAAGGGAATACGGATAGCGAAGGAAAAGTAATTCTTGACTACAAAGAGCGTCCGTATGTGTTGGTAGCAGTGCACAATAACCAGAAAAGTTATTTGCGTGTGGATGATGGCTTGTCGCTCTCTTTGAGTTCGTTTGATGTAGCGGGCGTGGAACTCAGTAAAGGCATTAACGGCTTTATTTATACCGAAAGAGGCGTGTGGCGTCCGGGCGACACTATTTTTCTTTCATTCATTTTACATGATGTAAATGGTTCATTGCCTGAAAACCACCCTGTGGTATTTGAATTGTATAATGTACAAAACCGGTTGGTGAACCGGTTGGTGCAAACATCGGGCAAAAACGGAATATATGTTTTTCCAAGCGCTACAACACCCGATGCGCCAACAGGTACATGGAATGCCAAAGTAACGGTTGGCGGCGTTACATACGATAAATCGGTGAGGGTGGCGACGGTGAAACCCAACCGCTTGAAAATTATTACGACGTTGAAAGACGAGCTTGTTACGGGTAATAAAAACATAAGCGGCGAACTGTCTGTAAAATGGTTGCACGGAGCAAACGCTCCCGGATTAAAAGCCGATATTACTACAAAATTTATGCCGCTACGCACTACGTTTGCACAATTTCTCGATTATGATTTCGAAAATGTAATCAGTAATGCGGCTGCTCCGAACGAAAAAAGCGTCGAAAGTAAGTTGGATGAAAATGGGGTAATGCGTTTCGACATACCCACCGGCAACAACGACGACATGCCGGGTACGCTCAGCGCTTTATTGGACATCCGCGTGTTTGAAGAGGGCGGCGACTTTAGCGTAGATAATGCGTCCGTTACCGTGATGCCGTTTAATTCATACGTGGGGCTGAAATCGCCGAACGGCAACGGCTACTATAAACGTTTGGAAGCCGACAAAGACCAATTATTTGAAGTAGTAACGGTGGACAGTAAAGGAAATGCCGTAACGCACGAAGTGGAAGTAAACATTTACCGTACCGATTGGAGTTGGTGGTGGTCGTCGTCGAATAAAAACATTGCGAACTACACGTACAGCATTTATCAAAATAAAGTATATGCTACGAAAATCACTACGGACAAAAACGGTAAAGGCACGTTCAAATACAGAATCAATAAGCCCGATTGGGGAATGTTTCTTGTGCAGGTGATAGATAAAAAGAGCGGACACAGCATGTCGCAACGGCTTTATATTGACTGGTGGTCTTATGGTCGCGGCGACAGGACATCGGACAATGCGAATATGCTCGTATTTACTGCCGATAAGGAAAAATATCAGGTAGGCGAAAATGCCGTTATTACCACGCCCTCAACCGCCGGCGCACGTGCATTGATAAGTTTGGAAACAGCCTCGAAAGTGCTGCGCACATTTTGGACTGAATGTACGGATGGCGAAACCGTCGTCAATATTCCCATTACACCCGAGATGACACCGAATGTATATGTACACATAACATTGCTTCAGCCTCACCAGAAAACCACGAACGATTTGCCGATACGCCTCTACGGCGTCATTCCTGTGCTGGTCGAAGACCCGAATACAAAACTCGTTCCTATGGTGAAAAATCCCGATGTAATTCGTCCTGACGAACCTTTTGTGGTGAAAGTAAGCGAACAACACGGTAAGGAAATGAGCTATACATTGGCTATTGTGGACGACGGATTGCTTGACCTTACGCATTTCAAAACACCTGACCCGTGGAGTCATTTTTTCAGACGGCAGGCATTAGGGGTACGCACGTGGGATTTATACAATTTTGTGATAGGCGCATACGGTGGAAAAATCGAACAGATTTTTGCTATCGGCGGCGACGGCGAATTTGACAAAAAAGTTGACGACAAACAAGCAAACCGTTTTAAACCTGTGGTAAAATTCGCCGGTCCGTTTACTTTAAAAGCGGGGAAAACAGCCGAACATACATTCACAATCAACAATTACGTGGGTTCGGTGCGCACGATGGTCATTGCAAGTGCAGGCAATGCGTACGGCGCAACGCAGCAAACCACGCCTGTGCGTAGTCCGTTGATGGTGCAAGCTACGCTTCCGCGCGTACTTAGCCCCGGCGAAACCGTATCGCTGCCGGTAACCGTATTTGCTATGGAAAATCATGTGAAAAACGTAGATATAAAACTTCAAACCAATGATATTTTTGAAGTGATTGGAGGTAGCGAAAAAAACATTTCATTCAAAAATGTCGGCGACGAAATGGTTACGTTCCGTATTCGTACCAAAGAGAGATTAGGCTACGGACAAGTGAAAATCATAGCGACGGCGGGCAAAGAACGCGCCGAATCGACCATTGAAATGAACGTGCGGGCAGCCAATCCGTCGATAGTTACAAGCGCCGAACAAGTGGTTTTGGGACATCAATCAGCCGTGCTGAATTTAGACCTCCCCGGCATGGAAGGCACTAACACGGCGGAACTAGAAGTGGCAGGCATCCCGCCGCTCAATCTGGGCACACGGTTGGATTATTTGATTACGTATCCTCACGGATGCCTTGAACAAACTACTTCCGGCGCATTTCCGCAGCTTCATTTGGCTGATGTGGTTGACCTCAGCGATGCAAAGAAAAAACAAACGGAAGAAAACATCAAAGCTGCACTAACCCGCTTGCGCCGGTTTGAAACAAGCTACGGATATTTCAGTTATTGGCCTAACGAAATGAATGGTTACATTTGCCACTGGACAAACAATTATGCCGGACATTTCATGATAGAAGCCGAACGTAAAGGATACGCCGTATCCGAATCAATGAAAACAAATTGGATTGCCGCGCAGCAAAAAGCCGCCAAAAATTGGACGCCGGAATCAAATGACCGTTACCGGATTTCGCAAGGCGACTTTGTACAAGCATACCGTTTATATGTATTGGCGCTCGCTAAAAAACCGGAACTCGGAGCGATGAACAGGTTGAAAGAGCGTAGCGCGCTGTCGCTGCAAGCCAAATGGATGCTGGCAGGCGCATATTCGCTGGCGGGGCAACCCGATGCCGCAAAAAGTATTATACAAGGACTTCCTGTGTCGGTAGCCGACTACGACGGCTCGTCCGAAACCTACGGCAGCAACGCCCGCGACGAAGCCATGATTTTAGAAATATTAACGTTATTGGGCGAAAAAGAAAACGCATTTTTGACGGCAAAACGTGTGTCCGACGCCTTGAACAAAACCGCATGGATGAGTACCCAAACTACGGCATACTGCCTAATGGGCTTGTCGAAATACGCGGCGGGAGAGAGCGGAAAACTTGAATTTACGTACGAAGACCCATCCAAAAAATCACAAACCGTAAAAAGTAAAAAAGCAATATGGAGTACGACGCTTGGCGCACAATCGGGTACTAAAACAGCCGTAAAAATGGAAAACAACTCCGACCGCACGCTATATGTGCGCCTATCGGCAAAAGGATTCCCGATGGCAGGCGAAGAAACGGCGGCGGAACGTAACCTGAAAATAAGCGTCCGTTACCTCGACGAAAACGGCAATCCGTTGGTTGTCGCTACGCTCCCGCAAGGCACGGACTTCGAAGCCGAAGTGCAGATTACGAACCCCGGACTGCGCGGATACTATCCCAACATGGCTTTGACGCAAATCTTCCCGTCGGGCTGGGAAATACGCGAAAACCGCTTAATCGACGGACAAAAAAACAAATACATCACATACATGGACATTCGCGACGACCGTGTGTTGGCGTACTTTGATATTCCCGCCTCAAAAACCGTTACGATGCGCATAAAACTCCATGCCGCCTATGTCGGTACATTCTACATGCCTGCCGTAGCCTGCGAAGCCATGTATGACCACAGCATCAGCGCCAATACCTCCGGTCGCTGGATTTCGGTAGAATAAAGCCTTGTCCGGAATAACGGAGGCAAGATAGGCGGCTTCACGCCCCCCACTCCACGTTCCCCTCTCCTATCCCGTCATTCAAAAATTGTAAAAATTCCTCTACGCTGCTTTCGCCTATGGGGGCGGCAAGCGTTTCGCCGTCGTGTCCGACAAGCGCGTAAAAAGGTTGCGCCGACACGCCGAAGCGGCTCATTTGGTAATCGCGCAGCTTACGCCCCAGCGTCTTTTTTACCTTACCGTCGATGGCGGAAGTTACCCATTCGTTTTCGGGCAGCTCGGTGTTGTCGTCCACATACAGTGCGGCGATTACTACTTTGCGGCGCAGGAGGTCGAGCACCTGCTCGTTGCTCCACACGTTGCTTTCCATGCGTTTGCACACGCTGCAGTTGTCGAATTTGAATACTAATAATACCGGTTTTTGCTGCACTTTGGCGCAGGCGAGCGCCTCGTCTACGTCGTGGTAGGCGGGCAATCCGTAGGGCAGGCGGTGGTTGGGCGCGCTGTATTTTGCCGCACCGCACAAGCCTTGTTCGTAAGCGCCGGCGCCGGTATTCCCTGCCGTAGGCGTCAATACGGACGGATGCGCGGCTTCGGGCACAATGCCCGACAATGCCGACAAGGGTGCACCGAACAAGCCGGGCAGCAGGTAGAGGGCAAACGTGAACGACACGGCGGCAAGCAGCAGGCGAGGCACGCTTACGTGCGCGCTTTCGCTGTCGTGCGGCAGGCGGAAACGTCCGAGTAAATAGGCGCCAAGCAGCGCGGCGCACACGATCCAAACGGCGATAAACACTTCGCGCGACAAGATATGCCAGCCGAAATAGCGGTCGACTGCCGAGAGGTATTTCAAGCTAAAGGCAATCAAAATGAAGGCAAACACGACTTTCACCATGTTGAGCCAACTGCCCGGGCGCGGCATTTTCTGTATCCACTGCGGGAAAAAAGCAAAGAGTACGAACGGCGAGGCAAGCGCCGCGCCGAAGACCATCATGCCCAGCACCGGTTTCACGGCAATGCCGCCGCTCATGGCTTCGACCAAAATAGAGCCTACGAACGGTCCGGTGCACGAAAACGACACGATGACCAGCGCCGCGGCTACGAAAAATGCGCCGAACGCACCGCTGCGGTCAGCCTGCCGGTCGGCTTTATTGGCAATGCCCGTGGGGAGTACGATGTCGAATGCCCCGAAAAACGACAGGGAAAACGTGATGAAAAGCAAGGCAAAAACGAGGTTCGGAATCCAGTGCGAAGCCAAGACGTCTGCCGCATCGGCGCTCTTGAAAATGGCGGCAAGCAAGCCTACCAGCGTGTAAATGGCAGCTACGGATATGCCGAAAATCAAGCCGCGCGCGACGCCTGTTTTTTTCTGCGCGCCGTTGCCCATGATGAAGAAACTCACGGTCATCGGAATCATCGGAAATACGCAGGGCGTGAACACCGCGCCGAGCCCTGCGGCAAACGCAAGGAGCAGGAACATCCACAAACTTTTGCCGGCGTCGCCGCCGCCGACATGCGGCGCGGCGACGGTTATTTTCGTCGCAAAATCTTCTTCTTCAAAAAAACATGCCGGACGTCCGTCGTTTGCGCTTTCGGTGCATAGCTGGTAGGCTATTTTACCGCTCACGGCAACGTCGCCGCCGGATTTTACGTTGATTTTTTGTACAAACTGCGCTTCGTGTTCAAATATTTTCACGTTTACGCCGAAGCCTTCGTCGTATTTTTCTTTCGCTTTGCCGAGTTCCGTGAGCGCGCCCACCGTTTCAAACTGCTCCGACGGCGCGAACGTAACCGCCGTAGGCAACGGTCCGTCGGTTGCTTCGACGCTGTAAATATACCAGTCGGGAAGCACGGAGGCGGTAAAAACCAGCTCAGCCCCGCCGTCGCCGCCGGTTCTCGATTCAACCTTCCACGACACGGGCGTTTGCTGCGCCCCGACGCCTACTGCAGGCGCAATCATCAATAATAAGCATATAAATCTTTTCATGCCGAAATTTGTTTTTAGTAAACAAAGGTAGTTATTTTTTCAAAAAAACACTAATTTTGTTGCTGTTAATTACATCATTTTTTGAAAGGCATCTACATACATATTCCGTTTTGCAAGCATTTATGCGCGTACTGCGATTTTTATTCCACCATGTCGCTGCGCGATAAAAGCGATATGCTGCAAGCGTTGCTGCGCGAAATGGAAGCCATGCGGCATTTTTTTCCTGCCTCAGCCGGCGCGCAGGCGACGCTTTATTTCGGCGGAGGAACGCCAAGCCTTTATGCCGCCGGCGAACTGGCGTTGTTGATTGAAAAAGCGCGGGACGTTTTTGCCGTCGATAATTTTACGGAACTCACGCTGGAAGCCAATCCCGACGACCTGACGGCAGCGTATTTAGACGCGCTGCTTGCCATCGGCGTCAACCGGCTGAGCATCGGCATACAGTCGTTTGACGACGCCCACCTGCAATGGATGCAACGGCGGCACACCGCTGCGCAAGCCGCCGGAAGCGTACGGCTGGCAAAGCAGGCAGGTTTCCGCAATATCACGATTGACCTCATATACGGCTTTCCGGCGCTCACCGCCGACGCATGGCAGCGTACGCTCGAGCGGGCACTGGCGCTGGACGTGCCGCATATTTCGGCATATCATTTAACCATTGAGCCGCGCACCGTGTTCGGAAAACAGGCGGAGCGAGGGCTGCTGCAACCCATTGACGACGGCGAAAGCGAGCGGCAATTCCTCACGCTCCATCACGCGCTGACGCAAGCGGGATACAGTCATTATGAAATCTCGAACTTTGCGTTGCCCGGGCGCGAGGCGCAGCACAACAGCGCCTATTGGCGGCAGCAGCCGTACGTCGGAATCGGTCCGTCGGCTCACTCGTTCGACGGCGTGCAGCGGCGGTGGAACGGGGCGAACAACAGGCAGTATATCGAGGCGATGGCGCACGGCGAGCCTTTTTTTGAAAGCGAAACGCTGACCGCCGACATGCGCTACAATGAATATATCCTCACCGGGTTGCGCACCGCCCGCGGCGTCGTGCCCGACGACATCCGCCAACAATTCGGCGCATATTATTATCATTATTTCCAACAACACGCCGCCGCCTTCCTGCAATCCGGCAGGTTGATACGCGCCGGCAGCAGCGTGCGTATCCCGCCGCTGCATTTCTTGACGGCGGATGCGGTTACTGTTGAACTGTTGAATTGTTGAAAAAGTGAAAAAGTGAAGCGTGAAGTGAGGCGTGAAGCGTTACATCCCCCGAATGATTTTGGGGATTCCCCGAAGGTTTTGGGGACACCCCCGAAAGTTTTGGGGACGATGCTATATTATATATATTAGGTATAAAAACAGGCGGGGGCAGGCGCGGCGGCGTTAAGGACATTCCCCGAAAGGGGAATCGTTATAATTGATTGATTATGGGTGAAGAGTGGCAGCGAAACGCTTCACACTTCACTATTTCACTTTCCACGTAACGCCGCTGTGCAGCAGGTCGTGTACGTTTCTGATGGTGGCTTTGCGCTGTACTTCGGCTACTTGGTCGCGCACGTTGTCGTCGTAGGTATGGTCGCTTACGGCGCGGATGACGCCCAGCGCCACCGGATAGTCGGGCGCCTGCATGTTGATGAGCATCATGTGTACGCCGGGGTTCGGCTCGTGCGCGTCGTGCACCAGAATGTCGTTTTCCGTAATGCCGCCGTCGCCTATCGTTACGATTTTCAATTTAAGCCCGTCGAGCATCAATCCTTTGCGGCGGTCTTTCCCGAAAATCATGGGTTCGCCGTGTTTCAACACAATCGTGCGGTCGGCGCGGACTTCGCGGTCGGTGATTTCGGCGTGCGTGCCGTCGTTGAAGATTACGCAGTTTTGCAGGATTTCGGTTACCGCCGTGCCGTCGTGCTTGGCAGATTCGACCATGATTTCGGTCGTCAGCTTCAGTTCTACGTCGAGCGAGCGGGCGAAGAATGTACCGCGTGCGCCAAGCACTACTTCGCCCGGGTTGAACGGATGTTCGACCGTGCCGAAAGGCGATGTTTTCGTTACTTTTCCGAGTTTTGACGTCGGGGAATATTGCCCTTTCGTAAGTCCGTAAATTTGGTTGTTGAAGAGGATAATGTTGATGTCGATGTTGCGGCGTATGGCGTGGATAAAGTGGTTGCCGCCGATAGCCAGAGCGTCGCCGTCGCCGGTTACCTGCCATACGGAGAGCGACGGATTGGCTACTTTCACCCCTGTGGCAATGGCGGATGCGCGTCCATGAATGCCGTGGAAACCATACGTGTTTACGTAGTACGGAAAGCGCGACGCGCAGCCGATGCCCGATACAAATACAAAGCGTTCGCGGGCGTAGTTCAGCACGTCGCACACGTCGGGCAAGGCGCGTTGCACGGAGGCTAACACTGCGTAGTTGCCGCATCCGGGGCACCATTTGACTTCTTGGTCGTTTTTAAAATCTTGGGGAGAGTATTTCATGTTGAATTGTTGAGTTGTTGAATTGTTTTTTACTGTTGAGGTGTTGGGTTGTGGAGTTGTTGGACGGCTCGTACGATTTCTTCTATGGTGAAGGGTTGTCCTTGTATTTTATTGTATTGATGATAGGTAAACTGCTGGTGCTGCATGCGCAGGTAGCCGGCAAATTGTCCGCTGTTCAGTTCGCATACCAGTATTTTTTTGAATTTTCCGAATATTTTGGCGGTGTTTTTCGGCAGCGGGTTGATATAGTCGAAGTGTGCAAGGCTTACGTTGATGCGTAGTTCCTGCAAGGTTTCGAGCGCGGTGTAGAGATGTCCGAACGTACCGCCCCAGCCGACGAGCAGTATGTCGCCGTGGTCTTTTCCGATGACTTGCTGTTCGGGTATAAAGTCGGCGACGCGCGCTACTTTTTCGGCACGCTCCCGCACCATGTGTTCGTGCACCAGCGGGTCGTTCGATACTTGTCCGTTGTTGTTTTTTTCCAAGCCGCCCAAGCGGTGTTCTACCCCCGGCGTACCGGCAAGCGCCCAGCGACGCGCCATGCGTTTTTTGTCGCGGATAAAGGGTTTGTATCTCGTATCGCCTTCAGCTACCACCGGCGGGCGGATTTCAGGGTATGCGGCGACGTCGGGTATTTTCCAAGGCTCGGAGCCGTTTCCGACAAAGCCTTCGGACAGCAGGATGATGGGCATCATGTGTTCCATGGCGAGTTTGGCTGCCCAAAATGCGGCATCGAAGCAGTGCGAGGGCGAGTGCGCCGCCATGACGGCAATAGGACATTCACCGTTGCGCCCATACAGCGCCTGCATCAAGTCGGCTTGTTCGGTTTTGGTGGGGATGCCTGTGGACGGACCGCTGCGCTGCACATCGACTACGACTAACGGGAGTTCGGTAATCATGGCAAGCCCCAAGGCTTCGCTTTTCAATGAGAAGCCGGGACCGGAAGTGGCAGTAACGGCAAGGTTGCCCGCGAATGCCGCGCCGATAGCGGTACAAATGCCTGCAATTTCGTCTTCGCATTGCAGGGTTTTTACGCCCAAGTCTTTGCGGAGCGCCAGTTCTTCGAGGATACTTGTGGCAGGCGTAATCGGGTAAGAGCCGCAAAACAGCGGTCGCCCCGATTTTTCGGAAGCGGCTATCAGCCCCCATGCTACGGCTTGGTTGCCGTTGATGTTCCGGTAAATGCCCTTCGGCAGGTCGGTTGCCGGTTTCACGACGTATGTGTTTTGTATGGCGTGAATGTTCGACGCATAGTTGTATCCGTCGCGCAGCACTTTCTTGTTCGATTCGATGAATTGCGGTTTTTTGCGGAATTTCATCTTAAAGTACTTTTCGGTGTGTTCCAGCGACCTGTTGAACAGGAAATAACAAATGCCGAGGGCAAACATGTTTTTATTGCGGACAATTAATTTGGGGTCCATTTCGCTGTCTTTCAAACTTTCTTTCGTGAGCGACGTGATGGGCGCAAAAATAATGTTCCGGTCTTCAATGCCCAGTTCCTTGATAATATCGTCGGTTTGCAATCCGGCGCGTTTCAATCCTCTTTCGTCGAACGTATCGGCGTCAAGAATGACGGTGGACGTTGGCTTCAGCCAATGTACGTTGGCGCGGAGCGCTGCCGGATTCATCGCCACAAGCACGTCGCAGAAGTCGCCGGGCGTGTTGATTTTGTGGTTGCCGATGTGTACCTGAAATCCCGAAACGCCCGATATAGAGCCTTGCGGCGCTCTTATTTCGGCGGGGAAATCGGGAAACGTCGAAATATCGTTGCCCATTAGCGCCGACGCATCGGCAAAGAGCGTTCCCGTGAGTTGCATACCATCGCCCGAATCGCCTGAGAAGCGAATAACCACATCCGGCGTATCAATTAATTTGTGCATATAGAAAAATAATATTTTAAAGATGAAAAAACTGCCTTATTCCTATCAGGTATAGTTTGGTTATAAGCCATGTGTGTAAACTTTATTCGTTCGTTTGTGTACATAAAATGTTTTAAAAAACAGTACAAAGGTAAGGAAAATGTTATTGGGTTCAAAGTATAACGCTTTAAAAATTGCCGGATTTTTTGTACTTTTGTCAAATATTTAAAATTTTGACTATTTATTTATGGCAATTATACATGAAGTACGCGGCATAAAACCTCAAATCGGAGCACGTTGTTTTATTGCAGAAAATGCGGTGGTTGTGGGCGATGTGGTCATGGGCGACGATTGCAGCATTTGGTACTCGGCAGTGCTGCGGGGCGACGTCAACAGCATAAGAATCGGCAATCGTGTGAACATTCAAGACGGTGCAGTGCTTCACACACTTTATAACCGCTCGGTAGTGAAAATCGGCGACGACGTGTCGGTCGGGCACAATGCCATCATACATGGCGCGGAAATCGGCAATAACGTGCTGGTAGGCATGGGCGCTATCCTAATGGACAATGCGGTGATTCCCGACAATACGATTATTGCGGCAGGCGCGGTAGTGCTTAGCGACAAAGTGCTTGAACCCGGCGTATATGCAGGCATCCCTGCAAAGAAGGTAAAAGACAGTGACGAACAAGTAGTGGAAATGGCTCGCCGAAATGCCGCAGGCTATCTGACGTATAAAGAATGGTTTACTACAAACAATTAAAACCTGCCGTTACGCGCTTTCGTTGCGACGTTCCGGGTCTTGATACGGAGAAGGTGTATGTGGTGAACGGCAAGCGGGTTCATCCGCACGTAGGGCAGCAAGGCTTTCAAATACGTGTGGAAGCCGCACGTTTGCCTACGAAACCGCTGCAAGTTATTAATGTGCGCGAAGGTAACGGATTAGCCGAAATATATTGTGAAAACAGGCTCACCATAGCGGCAGGCGCTTCGGCAAGCCTTATTGTATGCGACCATACCGCTTCGGAACGCCGTTTTGTAACGGAAACATTAAATACAATAACGTTGGAAGAAGGCGCACGGCTCGATTTGCTGCTGATGCAGAACGAGCATAACAGCGCCGTGCATACTACGAAAGTTAACGTGCAACAGGCGCCACGCAGTTCATTTTCATGTACTGTGGTAACGCTTCACGGCGGTATTATTGAGAATCAAATTCATGTAGAATTACAAGGGAAAGAAGCGGCATGTACGCTGAACGGCTTGTTTTTGTGCGACGGCGACCAGCGCGTAACCAATACCGTACAAGTGCGACATGCTGTGCCGTTGTGCCGCAGCAAACAGTTGTTCAAAGGATTGCTGAACGACCACTCCACAGGGCATTTCAACGGACACATCATTGTGGACAAAAATGCGCAACAAACTGAAGCCCTACAGGAAAACCATAATATTTTGCTGACACATTCCGCAAAAATGTATATACAACCGCATCTTGAAATTTATGCCGACGATGTAAAATGTACGCACGGCGC
This sequence comes from Prevotellaceae bacterium, assembly GCA_031289415.1. Lineage (GTDB taxonomy): Bacteria > Bacteroidota > Bacteroidia > Bacteroidales > UBA932 > JAIRLC01. The sequence continues at coordinate 29,355 of JAITPN010000066.1, forward strand.
AACCATCGGGCGGATTGACGAAAATGCGTTATTCTACTTGCGTTCGCGCGGTATCAGCTTAACCGAAGCACGCCTGTTGCAGCAATTTGCTTTTGCCCACAATGTGATTGAACGTATTGCACTGCAACCTCTACAGGAACGCATTGCCGCGTTGGTAAACAAACGCTTGCATGGCGAATTGTATCCGTGTACTTGTTAGCCGCAAACGATTCGGATTTTTCATTATCAATAATTATTTGTGTGTCGGCGGCAGGATTCGAACCTGCATCTTCCTGCTTCTGATTCAGCTGTATCAAAAACAAATGCTCTATCCCAATTGAGCTACGCCGTCATTAACATAACCGTTTTTCAATATAAATACCAAGTAGGATAAGCGAGGCTTGTTATCTTTTGCAGTTATTTTTTCATTCCCCCATTACCTTCTTCCATTCCGCCAGTTTCAAATAATACAGCGTGGCGGCTTCGGTATATTGGTCGTTGCTTTGCTGGAGCAGATTCTGTGCGTCGAGCAGGTCGGACAGAATGGAAACGCCTGCATTGTAAGTGTTTTCGCTTAATCGGGCGTTCTCTTGGGCTACGGAAATGGATTTTTTGGCAATCAAAACCTGTCCGTAAGCCTCGTTCAGTTCGTCGGCGAGGCGTTGCATCTGCAAGAGTAGCAGGTCGGCGTTTTCCTTTTGGGTGTTTTCTGCCGCTCGCAGTTCGAGTTTTTTCTTTTTTATGGCGTGAGAGCCGCCCCACCAGCCTGAAATCGGTACGGAAACGGTGGCTAACGCCATTCCGAAATTCTTTTTCATTTCGGTTTGTGCACCGAGGTCGGTTTTCATATAGGTGTAACC
>JAITPN010000024.1 GCA_031289415.1 Prevotellaceae bacterium
TGGAGCGTAAGAGAACTGAAACGACAAATGAAAAGTATGCTTTTTCACCGTTTGGCGTTAAGTCAAGATAAAAAAAGTGTACTTGCTATTGCAGAGAAAGGAGCAGAAATTCAAACCCCCGAAGATATTATCAAAGAGCCGTTTGTATTTGAATTTCTCGGCATTCCGCAACAATCGCAGTATTTAGAAGGTGAATTGGAAGGGAAGTTAATTCAAAACTTGGAATCATTTTTGCTTGAACTCGGTAAAGGCTTTGCTTTTGTAAAAAGGCAATACAGAATTCCTGTCGGTAACAGACAATTTGCTGTCGATTTGGTTTTTTATCACATCATTTTGAAATGTTATGTCTTGATAGACCTAAAGCGGGGCGAAATAGAACATAGCGATATTGGGCAAATGAATTTTTATCTCAACTATTTTCGCAAAGAAGTAAACACCGAAACCGACAATGAACCTATCGGGATAGTATTGGGAGCGTACAAAGACAGAATAATGGTTGAGTATGCTATGGATAATATTAGCAATCAATTATTTGTAAGCAAATATCAACTATTTTTACCCAATAAGAATGACTTGGAAAAAGAATTGGAAAAGCTACTTGAGAATGATGCGTTATCTCCAAATCAAGAAAACATTTAACCATGCTTACGCCAAATCGATGTTCTGCTATTAGATTGTGTTTTAGTGTATTTTTAATTCTTTGAGCCCGCTTGTTGCATCAAAAGATTTTCACTATCTTTGTATTTCAGGAATTAAAAAATGAATAAAATACGCACATACCTTATAAGTGAAAAGCAGGCAAAGCAAAAGGGTGGTTTGTACCATAAAACACAGATAAATATAGCCTACAATTCAAACAGAATAGAGGGCAGTAAACTGACTGAGGAGCAGACCCGCTACATTTTTGAAACCCGTACCATAGGCTTCAAAGACGAAGAGGCTGTGTCGGTGGATGATATTATAGAAACTTCAAATCACTTTGTGGCTTTCGATTATATGCTTGATACGATTGATACGCCGCTTTCAAGCGACCTTATCAAAGCGTTTCACCGTATGTTGAAAACAGGCACTTCCGATGCCGTAAATTCGTGGTTTAGTGTGGGCGATTGGAAGAAACACCCCAACGAAGTCGGCGGTGTTGCCACCACATTGCCCCAAAATGTAGAGGCGGCAATAAGCCAACTCAACGATTGGTATAATTCATTGTCCGCCATTTCTTTTGAAAATATTGTGGACTACCATTATCGTTTTGAGAAAATACATCCGTTTCAAGATGGCAACGGCAGGGTAGGTCGCCTGCTGATGTTCCGTGAATGTGTAAAAAACGATATTGTTCCGTTCATTATTGACGAACGCCACAAACAGTTTTATTATCGTGGACTGAAAGAGTTTACCGCCCTTCGAGGCTATTTGATTGACACCTGTCTTTCGGCACAAGATACTTATACCAAATGGGTTCAATATTTTTATCCGAATTTATTAAAATAGAAAGAAAATGCAGGCGTTTAATTTCGTTCAAAATGAAAATATGTAAAGGTATTTTTTGAAAAAAAATATTTTATACAAATAAATCCGTATATTTGCACTGTTTTTTTTAATTTATCAACATATATTACTTTTAATATTATTATGTTTATTTTGATGATCGTAGTCTTTGTAATAGGCTACATGTGCATTGCATTGGAACATTCGCTGCACATAAATAAGTCGGCTACTGCGCTGTTTTTAGGTACGTTAATGTGGGTTTTAGGCATACATTATATGCCCGAAGCGCATGTCCATTTGGCAGAAGATTTAGGCGAAGTAGCCGAAATCTTGTTTTTCCTGCTGGGGGCTATGACCATAGTCGAAATCGTGGACGTACACGGAGGATTTCGCATCATTACCGATAAAATCTCCACCACGAAGAAATCAACCCTGCTGTGGGTCATCGGCAGCCTCACTTTTTTCATGTCGGCGGCTTTGGATAACCTCACCACGTCTATCGTAATGATTGCCCTGCTGCGCAAAATGATTGACGACAAGCACGACCGCTGGTTTTATGCCGGTATCGTGATTTTGGCAGCCAACGCAGGCGGTGCGTGGTCGCCTATCGGCGATGTAACGACTATCATGCTGTGGATTGCCGGAAAATTTACCTCGGGACATATCATTGCCGTAACGTTTTTGCCGAGTGCCGTTTCGCTGATTATCCCCATTCTGGTTCTTTCGTTTGTCATGAAAGGACACGTCAGCCGCCCAAAAGCTACGGCTGACGCCGCCGCTTACAGCCTCCAAATTACCAATAAAGAACGCAACCTTGTATTTTTTCTCGGAATAGGCGCTTTGTTGTTTGTGCCGGTGTTCAAAATGTTGACGCACCTTCCGCCTTATTTGGGCATGTTGGGCGGGCTTGCCGTCCTGTGGATTGTTACAGGGTTTATTCACAAAGGTCGCTCCGACGACGATATAGACCACTTGTCGGTCAATAATATTTTAACCCGTATTGATACGCCGAGCATCCTGTTTTTCTTGGGGATTCTTATGGCAGTAAACGCTTTGCAGGAATGTGGGCATCTGGCGATGCTTTCCGCATCATTGGATAAAATCCCGCTGGACGAACCTAATAAATATTACTTGATTACCGTCATTATCGGTGCGCTTTCTTCCATTGTGGACAATGTGCCTCTGGTAGCGGCGGCTATCGGCATGTACGACTTTCCGACGAATCATTATTTCTGGGAATTTCTGGCGTATGCCGCCGGCACAGGGGGAAGTATTCTGATTATCGGTTCGGCAGCAGGCGTTGCCGTAATGGGGTTGGAAAAAATTAATTTTATCTGGTATTTGAAGAAAATATCATGGCTTGCGATGCTCGGATATTTGGCGGGTGCAGGCGCTTACATCCTTCAAAACAAATTATTGGCGTCATGAATACTTTTGCTGCCATTGACTTTGAACTCGCCAATGCACATCGCTCAAGTATATGCAGTATCGGCATAGTGATTGTCAAAGATGGTGCAATAGTGAACCATTATAGCCGTTTGGTACGTCCGTCGCCGAATTATTACCACCGGAATTTTACGGATATTCATGGTATTTCGTATTTCGATACGGAGCAGGAAGACGGTTTTCCCGAAGTGTGGGCGCAGGTTGTAGAGATGATTAAAGATTTACCGTTGGTAGCGCACAACAGCCGTTTTGAAGAAGGATGTTTGCGGGCGGTGCATACACTGTTTGATATGGAATATCCGAATTACACGTTTTTTTGTACATACCGCGCTTCCCGCCATAAACTTGGAAAGCAGCTGCGCAATTATAAATTACCTACCGTAGCGGCGCATTGCGGCTATGTACTCAAAAATCATCACAACGCGCTGGCTGATGCCGAAGCATGCGCCTCTATCGCCATAAAACTGCTGTAATGAATGAAGTACAAATACAAAAACCAATGATAATGCCCTCATGTTGAAATTTCTACATCAGATACACGGATATATGTTGTGGCTGAAACGCCTTCCCGAACGGCAGTTGGTACTCCTTTTGTCGTTGGTCGTGGGTTTGCTGAGCGGCTTGGCGGCAGTGTTTCTGAAAAACATTGTACATTGGATAGCAAAATTGCTGACAAGCTGGTTTGAAACCGGCGCAGAAAGTCTGCTTTATCTTATATATCCGGGCTTGGGTATGTTGCTGTCATTGCTCTACGTGCGTTATGTGGTGAAAGACGATATTGGGCACGGCGTAACCAAAGTGCTGTATGCCATTAGCCGCAACAATTCAAAAATAAAACGGCATAACACGTACAGTTCTATGATTGCAAGCTCGGTTACCATTGGTTTCGGAGGTTCGGTGGGAGCTGAAGCGCCTATTGTATATACAGGTGCGGCATTAGGTTCAAACATAGCCCAACTCTTCCGCCTCGATTACCGGAACATCACGCTCCTGCTGGGTTGCGGCGCGGCAGGCGCAGTAGCGGGTATATTCAAAGCGCCGCTGGCAGGCATCGTCTTTACGCTCGAAATTCTTATGCTCGACCTTACGCTGTCGTCTATCGTGCCGTTGCTGGTGTCGTCGGTTACGGCGGCTTCGGTGTCGTATTTTATGCTGGGCAACACGGTATCATTTACGAGCACCATTGAGCCGTTCAACCTTGCCAACATGCCGTACTATGTAGTGTTGGGCGTATGTTGCGGTTTCGGCGCGCTGTATTTTACGCGGGCTACGCTTGCCATTGAAAACAGGTTGAAAAAAATCACCAATCCGTTTCGCCGATGGATTATCTGTGCCGTAGGGCTTGGCGTGCTTATATTTCTTTTCCCGCCGCTCTACGGCGAAGGCTACGAATCGCTCACGCTGCTGCTGCACAGCGACAGCACGAATGCCGCAGGCAACGTACTGTATGAATCGGTGGCGTCGAACGTCGGGTTTATCCTGCTGTTTTTTCTTGCCGTATTCTTTTTCAAAGTATTTTCCATGTCGTTCACCAATTCGGGTGGGGGAGTGGGCGGTACGTTCGGACCTACATTGTTCGTAGGCGGCGTAGCCGGATTTATCGTAGCGCGGCTCATCAACCTGTCGGGAATCCATGAAGTGCCCGAAGCGAATTTCGTATTGGTAGGCATGGCAGGCATGATGTCGGGCGTCATGCACGCGCCGCTCACCGCCATATTCCTTATTGCCGAAATTACGGGCGGCTACGGACTGTTCATTCCGTTGATGCTGGCGTCGGCAACCTCGTTTGTTACCATCCGCGGCTTTGAAAAACATTCTATCTATACGAAACGCCTTGCCATGCGCGGCGAGTTGATTACGCACAACAAAGACCAAGCGGTGCTCACCATGTTGAACGTGGACAAACTGATAGAAACCGACTTCGCTATTGTGTCGCCCGACAACACGTTGGGACAATTAGTGAAAATCCTTGCACGCTCGCGCCGCAATCTTTTTCCGGTCGTGGACAGCATGGCGAAACTCGTAGGCGTGGTGCTGCTTGACGATATTCGAGGCATTATGTTCGACGCCGAACACTACGATATGACCCGTGTGCGCGACATCATGAAACGCCCGCCGGACGTAGTCGTAAAAGGTGAAAACATGCAGTCGGTACTCAATAAATTTGAATCGTCCGGCGCATGGAATCTGCCTGTGGTGGACGACCGCGATCAATACGTCGGCTTCGTCTCAAAATCAAAAATATTCTCGTCCTACCGCAATATGCTGCAAGAGATGAGTAATGAATAATGACACGAAACGCGAGATGCGCGAAACGACGGAATATTTATTCCCTCTCTTTTCGCGCATCTTCCCTCATGCTTCACGCTTTATCCTTTACTATTCACTCTTATTTCCGTCCTGTGGTCGTTTGTCCGGACGTAGAAGTGCTGCGGCTACTGCTGCCGGTACTTGTACTGCTACTTTCTTTCGACGTACTGCGGCTGTTTCCGGCAGGCTGCGTTGCCGGAGTACTTTGATTCCGGGTTGCCGGACTGGTTGTCGTGGTTGTACTTTGCCTGCTGTTGCTACTACTGCTGCTCTCGTTGCGGCTATTGGTTTCCGTAGCTTTCGGCTTATTGTCCGGCGGCGTCTGTGTCTGTGTCTGCCGAGTGGTATTTCCGGTGGTTGCCGGATTTGACTGCCTTTGCGGCGTAGTCGTTGTTCCGCTGGGCGTCCGCTGTACGCTTTCGTTCCTTATTTTAATTGTTCCCTGTGTATTACGGTTGGTTGCCGGCGTCCGGGTCGATGTATTTGTACCGTATTGATATTCTTTGGTCACGCGCGAACGTTCGTCTTTCGGCTCATTGTTGAAATACGACGAGCTGCTATACCCCTTTCCCCTGTAATCCTGACGGTGGTCGTAGGAATACACGTAGCCGGCATGCACATCCACATGCGGCGCATGATAATACACCGGACGTCCGTAGTAGTCGTACCTGTTTTTATAATACCCATAACTGATATGGTAATCATTCGGCAGCCAGCAGGCGTCCACCCAGCGATAGCCGCTTTTGTATGTTTCCCAATACCCCGGAATCCAATAAGCGCCCACGTAAGGCGATAGCGCCCAATAGCCCGATATCCACACATACTCACGGTAGCGGTAATCCCATGACCAATAGCCGTCGATCCATACATAATTAGGACCCGGCGCGAGGGCTATAGGCGTTTCGACGGTTAACTGTACCGTAGGAGCCATCGGGATTTGCGTATAGACCGATACGTCGGTCTGCACGGCTCGCGGTACGCCTTGCGGCGCGATGCACGACAACATGAGTGTCAATGCCGATATTACAAAAATAAACTTTTTCATACTATTAAATTTTTATTGTTCAACATCTTGTTTTTTATTAGACATGAGAAATATACAAAAGGTTTAAATCGTTT
>JAITPN010000043.1 GCA_031289415.1 Prevotellaceae bacterium
AAGAAAATGATGGAACAACTGAAAACAAAAATTTTGCAATTTATTTTTCGCCTCTTTTTTCCGCACAATTTTTACCTCGCCGCCGCGTGAAGCAGAGTTGCTAAGGATTGACTAAATAATTTAACGATTAAATCGCAGGAAGTGGTGGAAAACGCCATTCAAATGACGCGCGAGGCTTCGCAGCAGGCGGTGGACAACGGACATTTGCTGAAGGCGATGCTTGCCGACGGCAACGGCATCGCAAGCCTGCTGCTGCGCAAGCTGGGCATTGCGCTTCCGTCGCTCGCCGGCGCAGTGGACGACACGGTGGCGCGCTATCCTAAGGTAACGGGCGGTGAGCCGTATTTGTCGTCGTATGCCAACAAGGCGCTGCAAAAGGCGCAGGAGTATGCTGCGAAAATGGGCGACCAGTTTGTGTCGATAGAACATATTTTGCTGGGGCTGCTCGGCAGCAACGACAATATCGCAAGGCTGATGAAAGACAACGGCATCAACGAAAAAGACCTGCAAGCCGCCATTGCCGACGTGCGCAAGGGCAGCAAAGTGAACAGCGCCTCGGCTGAAGAAACGTACGACGCACTGAACCGCTATGCCGTAAACCTGAACGAACAGGCGCGTACGGGCAAGCTCGACCCTGTGATTGGACGCGACGACGAAATCCGCCGCGTACTGCAAATCTTGAGCCGCCGCACGAAAAACAACCCTATTCTGGTGGGCGAGCCGGGGGTCGGAAAAACCGCCATCGCCGAAGGCATCGCCCACCGCATCATCACAGGCGACGTGCCGGAAGACTTGCGGTCGAAGCAGATTTTTTCGTTGGACATGGGCGCGCTCATTGCCGGCGCAAAGTATAAAGGCGAATTTGAAGAACGCCTGAAAGCCGTAGTGCACGAGGTAGTAAGCGCAGGCGGCGACATTATCTTGTTTATTGACGAAATCCATACGCTCGTGGGCGCAGGGAAAAGCGACGGCGCGATGGACGCCGCCAATATCCTGAAACCCGCGCTGGCTCGCGGCGAACTGCGAGCCGTAGGCGCTACGACGCTTGATGAATATCAAAAATATTTTGAGAAAGACAAGGCTTTGGAACGCCGGTTTCAAACCGTAACGGTGGACGAGCCGACGACGCTCGATGCGGTGTCTATCCTGCGCGGATTGAAAGAACGCTACGAGAATCACCACAAGGTGCGCATCAAGGATGAAGCGATTATTGCAGCCGTAGAACTCTCGACGCGCTACATTTCGTCGCGCTACCTGCCCGACAAGGCGATTGACCTGATTGACGAAGCCGCCGCCCGCCTGCGCCTCGAAATGAATTCAGTACCGCAACCTATTGACGAACTCGACCGTAAAGTGCGGCAACTGGAAATAGAGCGCGAAGCCATCAAACGCGAGGGCGACGAAAAGAAAATGGAAGAATTGTCGAAGCAAATCGGCAACCTTGAAGAACAGCTGACGGCTCAACGCGCACAGTGGAAAGAAGAAAAAGATTTGGTGGACGCAATTCAGCAGAACAAGCAGTTGATTGAAGATTTGAAATTCCGCGCCGAAGACGCCGAACGCCGCGGCGATTACGGCGCGGTAGCCGAAATACGCTACGGCAAAATGGTAGAAGCCGAAAAGGACATCGAACGGCTGAACCAGCAAAAAGCCGACGGCAATTTCACGATGGTGGACGAGGAAGTAACGGCTGAAGACATTGCCGAAGTGGTTGCCAAATGGACAGGGATTCCCGTACAGCGCATGTTGCAGAGCGAACGCGAAAAGCTGCTCGATATGGAAAAAGAATTGCATAGCCGCGTCGTGGGGCAAGAGGAAGCTATCATAGCCGTGTCCGACGCCGTACGCCGCAGCCGCGCAGGCTTGCAGGACGCCAAACGCCCTATCGGGTCGTTCCTGTTTCTCGGCACTACAGGCGTCGGGAAAACCGAGCTGGCAAAGGCGCTTGCCGATTTCCTGTTTAACGACGAAAATATGATGACGCGCATTGACATGAGCGAATATCAAGAACGCCATGCCGTGAGCCGTTTGGTAGGCGCGCCTCCGGGTTATGTAGGCTACGAAGAAGGCGGACAACTGACGGAAGCCGTGCGCCACAAACCCTACTCGGTCATATTGCTTGACGAAATCGAAAAAGCGCACCCCGATGTGTTCAACATCTTGCTGCAAGTGCTTGACGACGGACGGCTCACCGACAACAAAGGGCGCACCGTGAACTTCAAAAACACCATTATCATTATGACTTCCAACGCCGGCTCGCACATGATTCAGGAAAACCTGAGCAAAATGAACGACCGGAATCGCGAACAGTTGCTGTCGGAAAGCAAACAGGAAGTGCTCGACTTTTTGCGCAAAACCATACGTCCCGAATTTCTGAACCGCATTGACGAAATCGTCATGTTCAGCCCGCTGACGCATGATGACATTCGCAAGATTGTGGAATTGCAGTTACAGAATCTGAAGACGTTGCTTGCCGTAAGCGGCATCACGCTTGACGTAACCGATTTTGCCCTCAATTATTTGATGCAGCGCGGCTACAATCCGATGTACGGAGCGCGTCCTGTGAAGCGCGTCCTGCAACGCGAAATCACGAACCAATTGGCAAAAGAAATCCTGTCGGGGAAGTTGAACACCGACCAGACGGTCATTGTAGATTGCTTCGGCGACGGATTGGTGTTCAATAATAAAAAGGTTAAGGAGAAAACGTGATTTTTCCAGTATATACTATGAGCAATACCATTGCAGCGCGGTGAAACACCACGTTAGGCGTTATATACGGTCATGATGCGGTTAAAAAAAAGTGCGTAGTTCAAATGCGCGGCATAAAATAGTTGTGCATTTTTTCCTATTTGATTTCTGAAGTTTTTATCGTCAAGCAGTTTGATTAATGCGTCGGTAATCTCCTCAAGGCGTGGAGCGACCAATAATCCTGTTTCTTCGTGGGTAATAAATTCGGGTTGTGCGCCTGTATTCGTGGTAATCACCGGTATTCCGGCGCGCATAAACTCTAATATAGACAACCCGAAAGGCTCTCTCCACAACGAAGGCAGTATTCCGACGTCCATTTTTGCAATAAATTCTGCCGTGTTATTCAAAAAGCCAAGCAGGAAAAAGCGAGTGTCTAATCCTTTGTCTTTAATTATTTTTTGCAGGCGCAACTCATATTCTTTATCGCCGCTTCCTGCCAAAAGAAAAGCAATGTTTCTGTCGCGTAATTTTTCGGCTACATCAATTAACATTTCTACGCCTTTATATTGCACAAGACGCCCTATAAACCCGATTAAAAGACAATTGCGGCTAAGTCCAAAACGTTTTCTATAATCAATATCTTGCAGTACCGGTATATTTTCGGGAATACTATTATGGATTACCGTAATTTTATTATCCGGTGCTTGCACCCCCGAAAGAAATTCATTTTTTGCCAATTCCGAAACAAAAATCAATTTGTCAAGATGGTTATATAACCAACGATACAACCGGCTATGTTTTCCTTTTTTTACCAGATGCCGAGTAAGAATAACTTTCGGACGCTTACCGGATGCAATCAATTTGGCGGCAAACACCGCAATAAAAGCGTCTTTAAATTGATGTACATGCACTACCTTTATTTTGTTTTTCACCATGAAACGGCGCATTTTACAAATGGAGAAAGGATTGAAATGCCACCGGTTTCTCAGTACATCATATTTACAAGGTATTTCTTCTGCTTTACGTTGAAGAATCTCACTTTTTCCCGACAGCAGTGTTACGCAACAGCCTGCTTCTGTCTGTTTTTTTGCCAAATCAAACACATATTGCTCTCCCCCACCCCATGTGTCGGATGCAAAAATATGTAAGATATTTTTATTCACGTTTGTAAAGTCCGTTCCGGCAAGCGATGCTCCCCTCTTGCATTTTGGCAGTCAACAATATCGTCATTTCATTGTTGTCGCTTTCGGGGTGCGTTGCAGGATGATAAAGGTGATAAACAATCGCGCGATTTTTCATAGATTTCATGCGCAGTCCGCTACTCTTTAAACGCTTGCCGATGTCAATATCTTCGCCGATACAAGCGTGGGTATAGTCTTCGTCAAAGCCGTTCACCGCAAAGATGTGTTCGCGCAATACGCCCCAGTTGCATCCCAAAATTTCACGGTGTTGCTTGCTAAAACCTAACTCGAAAGGAAGATAAAAGCCATGTTTCATGCTGTCGGAAGCAGCAAACAATGCTTTCAGAAAATTAAGATTTTTTATTTTTTTTTCTTCCAATAAACGGGCTGTATATGCCTCGCTCAGGCAGGCACGCCGTCCATAGCACAACTTGTTTTTATCGATGGCTTTGGCATATTCTTTCAGGCAATGTTTATGGGGAATACAATCGCCGTCAAAAAAAACGATTTGCTCTCCTTTGGAAATATTTAACGCAGCATTGAGAATTTTTGTTTTTCTAAATCCGTTATCTTCCTGCGATACATGTCTGATAGGAAACTCATAACGGCTTTGCGCATCTTTCAAAAAACGTATGGTTTCCTCTGCATTGTCATCTTCTGCAACGATGACTTCAAAATTCCGATATGATTGTCGGGCAACACCCTGCAACAAAATATCAAGGAAATCCAATCGTTTATAAATTGAAATGATGAGTGATATCATATTGTTTCGCACTAATCATTCATCGAAATCAAAAATTCCTCGTTACTTTGTGTTTTTTGCATTCTGTTACGCAAAAATTCCATAGCTTCTACGGCATTCATGTCGGTAAGATAGTTACGCAGTACCCATATTTTGTTGAGCATGGCTTTGTTAAGCAACAAATCTTCGCGACGAGTGCTGCTCAACGTTACGTCCACAGCGGGGAACACACGTTTGTTTGATAATTTCCTGTCAAGTTGCAATTCCATATTGCCTGTGCCTTTAAATTCCTCGAAAATTACTTCGTCCATTTTCGAGCCTGTGTCGGTAAGGGCGGTAGAAAGAATCGTCAGCGAGCCTCCGTTTTCAATGTTGCGGGCTGCGCCGAAAAAGCGTTTGGGTTTATGCAGCGCATTGGCGTCCACACCTCCGCTCAATACTTTTCCCGATGCGGGTTGTACGGTGTTAAACGCACGCGCCAAACGAGTAATTGAATCAAGCAAGATGACTACATCATGCCCACATTCTACAAGCCGTTTGGCTTTTTCGAGTACAATGTTGGCGACTTTCACATGGCGGTCAGCCGGCTCGTCGAACGTAGAAGCAATCACTTCGGCACGTACGCTGCGTGCCATGTCGGTTACTTCTTCGGGGCGTTCGTCAATCAGCAGCACAATCATATATACTTCGGGGTGATTATCGGCAATGGCATTGGCAATTTCTTTCAGCAATACGGTTTTCCCTGTTTTGGGTTGCGCCACAATCAAACCGCGTTGCCCCTTACCAATGGGTGCAAACATATCCACTACCCGTGTGGAGAGATTGTTGTGTCCGTTGCTTGTAATATTGAATTTTTCGTCGGGGAACAAAGGCGTAAGGAAATCAAACGGCACACGGTCGCGGATATATTCGGGACTACGTCCGTTGATATGTTTTACCCGCACCAGCGGCACGAACTTTTCGCCATCTCTTGGCGGACGGATTTCGCCGGTAACCATGTCGCCGGTTTTCAATCCGAAAAGTTTAATTTGCGATAACGACACGTATATATCATCCGGCGAAGGCAAGTAATTGTAGTCCGACGAGCGGAGGAATCCGAATCCGTCAGGCATTAATTCCAAAGCGCCTGTAGCCTCAACAATTCCCTCAAAATCAAATTTTCTTGCATCTGCATGCTGAGTAGGCATTCCGTTTGGGTAATTATTGTTTGGCTGAAAATTGTTGTTGTTATTATTGTTGGTATTGTTGTTGATGTTATTGCTGTTGCTGTTATTGTTGTTATTGTTGTTATTGTTGTTATTATTGCCGTTATTATTCTTATAGGTATTTTGATTATTGTTGTTATTATTTTTATAGGTATGCTGGTAGTTATTGCGGTTGTTGTTTTCTTTGTATTGTTTTTCGGTTTTGGCGTCGGTTGTTTCTACTTTTTCTACTGTTTTCGCAGATTTTTCGACAACCACAGGCGATTCGTTTTTCACCGGTTTTTTTTCTTCTTGTACTACTGCAACTACAGCTGGCGCAACTTGTTGGTCGTTTTGCGGCACACGTGGTTTCCGCCCTCTTTTTTTAGGCAACGGCGGCGTTACAACAGGCGAGGTTGACGGCGATGATTCCGTTTGAGGTGTTATTACGAGTTGTACCCCATTTTCCGGCTTTTCCAGACGCTCGCGTTTTTTGGGTCCGCGTTTTGGCTTTTCCGTATTGGTGTTGGTATTGACACTGCCTTTAATGGCTTGTTCGTCAATAATGCGAAAAGTAAGTTCTTCTTTTTCTAAAGAATTAATTTTTTCTAATTTTAAGTCATCTGCAATAGCACGAAGTTCATCAATGCTTTTTCGCTTCAGTTCTAAGTAATCGTACATAAAAAAATATTATTTTAAAACGGGAATGGTTTGATATTTCAAACCAGTTTTGATTTTAATTATAAATTGGGTCTTGAAAATTTTTGCAAATGTACAACAACATTATTTAATCTACAAATTTTTTTACATTTTTTTTATTGCTCAAATAGTATTACCTTTGTAAATAGTTTATATGTATATTATGAGTAATTTATTATCAGTCTCTATGTTATCTGCAAACTTCGGCAATTTGAATGCCGATGTGGAGATGGTAAATAAAAGTGAAGCCGATTGGTTTCATCTTGATATTATGGATGGTGTATTTGTGCCGAATATCTCGTATGGGTTTCCGGTGATGCAGGCTATTGCCGGAAAGGCGCAGAAGCCTATGGATGTACACCTAATGGCGGTGCATCCCGAACAGTATTTGGAAGCATTTAAAAATGCTGGAGCTGCTTATCTTACTGTACATTATGAGGCATGCACCCACCTGCACCGCACCTTAAAAGCCATTCGCGATTTAGGTATGAAAGCCGGCGTAGCGTTGAATCCGCATACATCGTCGGCGCTGCTTGCAGATATTATACACGATGTAGATATAGTGCTGGTTATGTCGGTCAATCCGGGGTTCAGCGGACAGACTTTTATTGCACATACATTCCGAAAAATCGCTGAATTAAAAAAACTTCTCCAAAGTGAAAAATCGTCGGCGCTGATTGAAGTGGACGGCGGGATAAACACGGAAAATGCCGTTCAACTTTATGAAGCCGGCGCTGATATATTGGTAGCGGGTCATGCGGTGTTCAGCGCGGCAAACCCGATAGAGGCTATTCACCGGATAAAACACAACAAGTAAACTAACTAATAAATAATAAAGTAAAATATGTGTGCTGTTAAAATCAACTTGCGGACAATCGCTCCTTTTTTAGATGAAAAATCATTAGAAAAATGGTATGAAAAATCACTGCAATCGTTATCGGTGCTGGAAAACCGAGAAGGTAGAGGGAATGATTACTTAGGATGGGTAAATCTTCCGTCATCCATTACTGCCGCCGAACTGAAAGAACTGAAAGAAGTAGCCGGAAAACTGTCAAACGGCGTGGAAATCGTTGTCGTTATTGGCATCGGAGGCTCTTATCTTGGGGCAAAAGCCATTATTGATGCGTTGTCGCACAGTTTCGTCAGCCTGTTGCCGGAACGGAAACACCCTTTGGTTGTGTTTGCGGGGCAAAATATCGGCGAAGATTATCATGCCGAATTGCTTGAGGTGATTAAAGAACGCTCGGCGGCATGTATTGTCATTTCAAAATCGGGGACAACCACCGAACCCGCCATTGCATTTCGCCTTATTAAACAACACTTTGAAGAAAAGTACGGCAAAGCCGGTTCGAGAGAGCGTATTGTGGCTATTACCGACAAAGCCCGCGGTGCGCTGCGTACGTTAGCGGTACAAGAGGGTTATCATACTTTTGTCATTCCCGACGATATAGGCGGACGATTCTCGGTGCTTACGCCGGTAGGACTTTTGCCTATTGCGGTTGCCGGTTTCGACATCGAAGCATTGGTGAAAGGCGCGGCAAACATGGAAATTACTACGGCGAAAAAAGATGTTTCAAATCCTGCCGTGCAGTATGCTGCCGTGCGCAACGCTTTATATGCACAAGGGCGTAAAATAGAAGTACTTGTCAACTATAATCCCAAACTGCATTATTTCACCGAATGGTGGAAGCAACTTTACGGCGAAAGCGAAGGGAAAGAACACAAAGGTTTGTTTCCTGCAGGCGTCGATTTTACGTCAGACCTGCACTCCATGGGGCAATATTTGCAAGAAGGCGAACGCCGCTTGTTTGAAACGGTGCTGAGTGTTGCACATTCGTCGCATACGCTTACCATTCCAAATGATGCACAAAACCTTGACCAACTGAATTTCCTTGCCGGAAAACGATTGGATGAATGTAACAAAATGGCGGAATTGGGTACGCTGTTGGCGCACGTGGACGGCGACGTACCGAATATCCGCGTGGAAATTCCGGCAGTAGAAGAATATTACTTAGGCGCATTGCTGTACTTTTTTGAAAAATCGTGCGGCATCAGCGGCTATCTGCTTGGCGTAAATCCATTCGACCAACCGGGGGTAGAGGCTTACAAGAAAAACATGTTTGCATTGCTCAACAAACCCGGCTTTGAACAAGAAGGCGAAGCATTGAGAAAACGATTGTAGAATCTTAGCACAAAACACTTTAAAATTCTAACAATTCTACCGGAATAGCAGGTAATTAATACCGTTTTTCGACCACGCTCCAGTCAATGATTTTCCACAATGATTTCAAATGATCGGCGCGGCGATTTTGATAATCAACATAATAGGCATGTTCCCATACATCGAAACCCAAAAGCGGCGTCAAGCCTTTGGTAACCGGATTTCCCGCATTGGTTTCTTTGGTGATGGACAACTTGCCGTCGTTGTCTTTCGCAAGCCAAACCCACCCCGAACCAAATAGAGAAGTCCCTGCGGTTTCAAACTCTTTTTGGAAATTCTCGAATGAACCGAAGGCAACATGGATAGCCTCAGCCAATTTCCCGGACGGAACACCGCCGCCGAGAGGAGAAAACTGCGTGAAATAGAGGTTGTGATTCAATACTTGCCCTGCATTATTGAATATCGCTCCGTCCGATTTCTTCACAATTACTTCGAGGCTTAGATTCTCGAACTGCGTACCCTGAATCAGATTGTTCAGGTTATTCACATAAGTTTGCAGATGTTTACCATGATGTAATTCAATGGTTTGCTTGCTGATTACAGGCTCAAGCCCCTCAGCCGTGTACGGTAATTTTACTAATTCAAAACTCATACTTTTTTCCTTTTTTACGGTCGTTTGACCATTAGACAATATTAATACTACACTTAAAAATAAACTTATCATAAAACAATTGTTTTAATAATATTTATTGACAAATATAAGCAATAAATTACACATAGCCTCATAAAAAATGATTGATATTTTCTATGAGGGGATAAAAAAAATGAATAAAGACCTCATATTTTTAAAGACACCTACTGGAAAATGCTTACATCATATATATTAATGGTAATTCCAATCCGCTTATTCAACCGGTATCTAAACTTTATCATCAAAAATTAAGTGAAGAGGAAATACAAAATATCGTACAATACCTTGCCGGATTTTTGTTCGATATTATTGATGAACAAATTACCCCATGAGTACCCACTCCATCCACCTCTACCATGCCGAAGTCGAAAAAATCATCCACTTCGGAGGCACAAAAAAGGAAACCGCCATCCGCAATGCCTTTTATGCAGAACAACGATCCACTAACCAATAAAAAAAATAAAGAAGCCTTTTGCACGAGAGATTACAAGGAAGGATGCAAGACGTTCAGCCAAGACAAGGAAATTAGCAAGGGTACGAAAAAGGAGATGGTTAGTATGTCTGGATTAACGTAGCACGTCCGAAAGTTACCGTATATTTCGGATGATAAATAAAATCCATTGTTTGGGTAAAGTTTCGTAATGTGATTTTTTCTTTGTAAATTTGTCCTTGAAAAATATAACATTATGCCATATTATCATCCTCTTAAAAAATTGAATAAGGTAGAACGATTGCGCACAGTAAATAATCTGCTACAGTTGCGCAGTCAACTGAACAAGGATATTCCGCAGAAAACGGCAACCGATACGTTGCTTCTTGCCACATGGAATATTCGTGAATTTGGCGATAACCGCCGAAAAGAGAGCCTTTATTATATTGCGGAAATAGTAAGCCGTTTCGATTTGATTGCTGTACAGGAAGTTTCAGCTAATTTGAAAGGACTGGAATATCTTGTTTCGTTGCTTAATCCTAATTGGGATTATTTTGTTACCGATTCTACCGACGGCAGCGCGGGCGGTGGAGAACGAATGGCGTTCCTTTATGACAAGAGCAAAATTTCTTTCAAAAAAATGGCGGGTGAAATTACCCTACCTCCTGAAAAACTGATTGATGGGAAATTGCAGTTTGCTCGAACTCCTTACTGCGTCGCTTTTCAGGCAGGTTGGTTCAAATTTGTTCTGACAACAATACATATCTATTACGGCTCTACATCTTCAACAGACAAGAAAAAGCGTGAAAAAGAAATAGATACGTTAACATCTATATTATCAAAAAGGGCAAAGAAAGAAAATATGAGTTATATCCTGTTGGGTGATTTCAATATCCCAAAGGTAGAGGATGACACAATGAAAGCGTTGGAGAAATATGGTTTTACAGTTCCTTCAGCCATAAAGATACATCCTTCCGATTTGGGCAGTACAAGTCATTACGACCAAATTGCTTTCAACCTGAAATTAGAAAAAAACATGACCGTTTTTTCTGAAAATGAGCAAAAAGCAGGTATTTTCAATTTCGCAAAAACGATTTTTACTGAACAGGATTTGGAAACCTATAAGGAATATTTTCTTGATAAAATTGAAGGAAAAACGGCACAGGAAATCAAAAAATACTACTTGTCCACATGGCGGACTTTTCAGATGTCCGACCATTTGCCTCTTTGGGTAGAATTAAAAATTGATTTCAGCAACCAGTATTTGGAAAAAATGAAATCGGAAATTGGATGATAGATAGCATTACAGATTTTAATTAAAGGAGTAAAGATGTTGTCGAATATAAAAAAACAACTTTTTTGAAACAAAAACTATACGCAATGAACAGCGAACATTTTATAACCAACAGCAGCGACAAATCGCTATCGAAAATTATTAACGGCATTATGCCCAAAACCAATGCCCTTGACTTTTTGGTGGGATATTTTTATTTTTCGGGAATTGAAGAAATTTATCAAAATATCGCCGACAAAAACATGCGTATCCTCGTGGGATTAGAAATGGACGGCGAACTGCACAACAAAACAGTTGAGATGGATTTTTTGCACCGAAAAACACAATCGTCAATCGAGGAAATTCGCAAAACGTTTTACAAGCCACTGGTCAAAATTTTCGCCGAAAGTGATTATTTTGACAAAAATAAAACGCAGGAGGCATTTAAAATTTACTACGAAAAAATCAAAAACGGCACGCTTGAAATTCGCAAAACCAAAGAGCCATGCCACGCCAAAATGTATATTTTTTCGTATGGCGACGAACATTCCGAAAACGGTGAAAATTTAGGAAATGTAATTACAGGTTCAAGCAACTTGACTTATAATGGTTTGCGTGGTCAAAATGAAATCAATGTGCGTTTTAAAAATAATCCCGAATATAAAGATGCCAAGCAGATTTTTGAAAATCTTTGGAAAAATGCAACCATAATTGCAGATAAAGAACATATTCAGAATTTTGAAGACGGCGTTATCAAGCATATTTGGTACGAAAAACTTCCCACACCTTATTTGCTGTATTTGAGAGTATTGTACGAATATTTCAATATCGACACTTCGCGGCGCATTCGCACACCTTGCGAAATTACGGGCAAAAATCATTTTATCGATCTGAAATATCAAATTGACGCAGTTCGTTTGGCGATTGATATTATCGAAAAACACAACGGCGTGCTGGTTTCCGATGTAGTTGGTTTGGGAAAAAGTATAGTCGCCGCAACTGTTGCCAATAATTTGAATTACAGAACAATAATTATTGCGCCGCCGCATTTGCTTGGGCAGTGGAACGATTACAAAACAGAATTTCATTTAGTTGCCGAAGTTTTCAGTCGCGGCGTGATTGAAAAGGCATTGAAACATTATAAAGAACATACTGCCGAAAACGAAAAGTGGCTGATAATCATTGATGAAGCGCATAATTACCGCAACGAATATACGCAGGACTATGGAATGTTACACGAACTTTGTCAAGGCAACAAAGTGATGCTGCTCACTGCCACGCCCTTCAACAATCAGCCATCCGACATTTATTCGATGCTCAAACTTTTCCAAATTCCTACAAAATCCACTTTGCAAACAGTTGATAATTTAGGACATACGTTCCGCGAATTGATTGGCAGATACAAAAAAATGAAAAAAGAGCAAAAAGGTAAGAAAAACCCCGATTTGACCGAAGCCAATGAGATAGCAAGCAAAATCAGGGCAATTATTTATCCATTATACATTCGCCGCTCGCGCCTCGATTTGGAAACAATTCCCGACTACAAAAAAGATTTAAAAAGTCAGAAAATATCCTTCCCCGAAGTTGCCGACCCTGAATTGCTGGGCTACAATTTGGGAGACCTTACAGAGTTGTATGTCTCTACATTGCAGCAAATTGCGGTAAAAGAAGATGAAAATCAAGATTATGACGACAACAATGAAGAGGACATACCTAACGAAACTACACCAGAAAATACTTTTAAGGCAGCACGATATAAACCAATCACTTATGTAAAAGTCAATTGTAAGGAAACGGTAAAAAAAGCAGTGGAAGATGCCGGCATTGATTATAATCTGTTTGTAGGACGGCAAAAGAACTTGGCAAAATTTATGCGTACTCTACTTGTACGGCGTTTTGAAAGTTCGCAAGCAGCTTTCAAAATTTCGCTCGATAATATGCTCAACTATTGTATAAATATTAAAGAATGGGAACAAAAACGCAATGCCATTCCTGTTTTCAAAAAAGGATTTTTGCCCGATGCAAAAGCATTGTATGAAAGTACTGAAGATGTTATTGACGATACAATAGAAAAACTCGAAAATCGCGGAATGTTTGAAATTAAAACCGAATATATTAACGAGTCTTTTTTTACCGACTTGGATGCAGATATTCAACTTCTGAAAGCATTAAAAGAAAAATGGGCAAATATTTCCGAAGACAACGACCCAAAATTCAATGAATTTGTAAAAATTCTTTCCGCACAAATAAAAAATGACCCGAAACGAAAAATAGTGGTTTTCAGTCAATTTGCCGACACGGTAAATTATTTGGAAAAACAACTTAAAAAAACAAAATTACCTGTCTTTGCCTACACTTCGAGCAAAGCAAATCAAAACAATAAAGAATCAATTTACAAAAATTTTGATGCAGGATGCAAGACGGAAGAGCAGCAAAATAACTACAAAATTTTGATTGCCACCGATGCCATTTCCGAAGGTTATAACCTGCACCGCGCTGGCGCAATTTTCAACTACGACATTCCCTACAACCCCACGCGCGTTATTCAGCGTATCGGGCGTATCAATCGTATCAACAAAAAAATGTTTGACAAGTTGTTCATATACAACTATTTTCCTTCGGAAATCGGTGAAGCGGAAACCAGAATCAAAGAAATATCAACTTTGAAAATGGCTATGATTCACGCTATTATGGGCGAAGATACCAAAGTGCTGACCAAAGACGAACAGCTGCAAAATTTCTTTGCCGAACAGTATAAAACGCTGATTTCAAACGATGAACAACAATCGTGGGACACGGCATATCGTATCGAATTTGATGCGGTTAAAAACTCGCCCGAAATGAACGAGGCGTTGCACCTGCCGTTGCGCACACAAACCCGCCGCCGCACTTCATTGCCACGCGAAGGCGTTTTGGTTTTTGCACGAAAAGGGAAAGATTTTGTATTCAAAATTGCCGAAACAGGAAATGCGCCGCAAGATATTACGCCCGAAGAAGCATTGTCGCTGCTGAAAACCAACAGCGAAGAAAAACCGTTTAAAGTTTCGCAAAACTTTGAAAATGTATATGAAGAAGTAAAGAAATCGCTTTTTGCAGCCAATACCGAAAGCGAAAATGAAAGAACAAAACGCGATGCGTTGGACAAAATTCACGTGATGATTCAAGTGCAAAAAAATGATACCGAATATCTTACAGACTTGAAAACGGCAGTAGAATTTGATGCCATTTCGGGTTACGCACTGCGGGTAATCAATCGCTTGAAACCGAAAGAATACGCCGGTTTGCCCGAAAAAATCAACAAAGATTACATCCGTAAAATGCTGAATACCTACGATTCTGTTTTGCAAGGTATTGAAACGCTGATTTTGACAGAAGAAATTGAAAGCGATGCGGTGGACAAAGAAAAAGATTTGTTTAATACTACAACATTAAAAACCGAATAATAAATAAATTATGGCAACTTTCAATTTTTCAAATCAATACAGCCGCAACAATTTTACGCAATTTATACAAGAATTTTTGCCCGACGATTTTACGCCAAATGATACCGTCATTACGGGCTTGCCCCTCAATCCCAACAATTATATTCAGACGGCAACAAAACTCGGAGATTGCAAATCTCTTGAACTCGAAGTATTTGAAATTCAACATACTTCGACGCACGATGCCCGCGTTGGGTTGAGCCGCGAGGCATTTCAAATGCTGCTTCGCCACAGTTCTTGCAATCGTGCATTGGTGGTATTTGTGCCGCAAGATAGCAGTCAGTACCGTTTTTCGCTTCTCCAAATGGAAGCCGAGCAAAAGGACAATTCGGCACGCATTACCCGCAGTTATTCCAACCCACGCCGCTACTCGTTTCTGCTGGGCGAAGGCGAAAAAGTGAGAACGCCGCAGATGTTTCTTATCGACGAAGGGAAAGTCAAAGCCAGAAAGCGCAACGGTAAAGATTTTACGGCTTGGGACGATTTGTGTTTTCGGTTTTCTGTGGAAATCTTGACCAAAGAATTTTACAAAGAACTTTTTGATTGGTATCAATGGGCATTATCGGATGAAATGGCTGTTACTTACCCAAATGACACGAGTATTGAAACGGACGACCGTATTATTCAAGAACATTTGATACGGCTAATTACCCGCTTGATGTTTGTATGGTTTATCAAACAGAAAAAGTTGATTCCCGAACAAATTTTTGATGAAAACGAGTTAAAAGATATTTTGCAAGATTTTGACACAACAAGCACCAAATCAAGCAATTACTATAATGCAATATTGCAAAATCTCTTTTTTGCAACATTGAACAGACCAATAAATGAACGGGGTTTTGCTTCAGATGCTTCAAAATCTTATCAGGGCAAAAACGAACAATACGGTATTAAAACACTCTTTCGCGATGCCAATGAAGGCAGCTGGTTTAGAAAATCGCACGAGGATATTATTCAGATATTCAGGAAAGTACCATTTTTGAACGGAGGGCTTTTTGAATGTTTGGATAAAGAACAAGACAATAACGGAAAGATTTTTTATTACGATGGATTTAGCAGGGTGGCAGGGCGACAGAAACGCGCTTTTATTCCGAATTGCCTCTTTTTTGATGCAGAAAAAGGATTAATTTCTATTCTCAAACGCTACAATTTTACAATAGAAGAAAACACGCCCACCGATGTAGAAGTAGCGCTTGACCCCGAACTGTTGGGCAAAGTATTTGAAAATCTTTTGGGCGCATACAACCCCGAAACCAAAGAAACGGCACGAAAGCAATCCGGCTCATTTTATACACCTCGCGAAATTGTTAATTATATGGTAGATGAATCAATCCGCGCATATTTGCAACAAACCGTTGGCGATGATGCTGCCGATATTGTGCATGTAGAGACGTTGCATGCAACGTCTCTACCCGACCCAACCAAACAAAAAATTTACAACGCCCTGTTGCAAATCAAAATCCTTGACCCTGCCTGTGGTTCGGGGGCATTTCCGATGGGCATTTTGAACAGAATTATTACCATAATGCAGCATTTGCCTTTGCCATCAACAATTTCTATTTATGATTTAAAACTGCATTTAATAGAAAATTGCATTTTTGGCGTTGATATTCAGCCGATAGCGGTTCAGATAAGTAAATTGCGATTTTTTATTTCGTTGGTTTGCGAGCAGGTAGCTAACAACAGTAACGATAATTTCGGAATAAAACCATTGCCGAATTTGGAAACCAAATTTGTAACCGCCAACACGCTAATTGGATTAAAGCTCAAAGATGTACAGGGAAATTTGTTTGAAGACCCGCAAATAGAAGTAGCAAAAAAAGATTTACTTCAAGTTCGCCACGAGCATTTTTTGGCAAATACGCCTAAACAGAAAAAAGAATGTAGAGCAAAAGACGAAGAACTCCGTAAAAAATTAGCTAAATTATTGGAAAAGAATAAGGATTGCACCCATGAAGAAGCCGAACAATTATCAGCGTGGAATCCCTACGACCAAAACTTGTCTTCGCCTTTTTTTGATGCCGAATGGATGTTTGGATTGACGCAGGAAAACGCCCAATTAAATACGACAAATGGCTATTTTGATATTGTAATTGGGAATCCGCCGTATGTGGAAGCCAAGAAACTGAAAGAGATTTCCTCAAAATTAAACAATTATGATGTTTATTCGGG
>JAITPN010000088.1 GCA_031289415.1 Prevotellaceae bacterium
ACACTGACGAAAACGGTGACGGTAACGCAAGCGGCTTCGAGCAGCGTACCGGTTTCTTACCCCCTCGAAGTAGTCCTCAGCGCGGCTACGCCTTCGGTGCAGAAGACAGGAAATATCGCAGCGGACGAAAATCCGTCGTTCGCGATAACTGTTCCGGCTGACGGTACATTGAGCATAACCGGCGTTCACGACTGGTATTTTTGGGTTTCCAAAGATGGTACTGATCTGGTTGAATTCTGGCTCTCTGAGTTCAGCGGTTCAATAGCGGTAACCGCAGGCACATACCTGTTCGAGAGTTTAAATGATTATGAAAACCCAAGCACAGACTACGACTTTACGTTTACGTTTGAAGAAACTCTTCCTTTGTTTGGAGCAGTACAAGACGTAACCACTATTATCGAAAATGATTTTGCAGGTAATGCTGCACTTCCCGGTGATGCTGCTGCCTATCCCGCGCTATATCAAATAGCCTATCC
Source organism: Prevotellaceae bacterium (assembly GCA_031289415.1). Classification (GTDB taxonomy): domain Bacteria; phylum Bacteroidota; class Bacteroidia; order Bacteroidales; family UBA932; genus JAIRLC01. The sequence continues at coordinate 477 of JAITPN010000088.1, forward strand.
TATAACGTTTGGCGAAGCGGACAAAGATTACAGCATTATGATTAAGGGTAGCGGAAGTCTTCCGGGTGAATTCATCCTGTGCCAAAATTCCGTTATTAAAGACAAGCCCATGCCCTCGATCGCCGATATCTATGCACATCAAGGAAGTCTTAGATACTTTATAGAGGATAACCACCCATATAACCGGCTTACAAACAGCGAAAGTCGGGGCTCTCTTGGCGGAAATCCGAATCAGCTTGCTATAAGCGATACGGACGGCAGATGGGTAAGGATTGTTCCGGGCGGCACGTACTATATTATTATTACCAGAGCCAATCTTTCTTTCACAGGGTCTTATACACTAGACGTGAAAGTACAACAGGTGAATTTTCAATAACAAACGATAAACAAAGTTTAAATTTAAATGAGTATGAAAACAAACAAAATTTTATTACTTGCTATGGCAAGCTGCATTTATAGCCTGTGGGGGCGATACTGAGGTAATTGTTCCTCCTGTGTCGGATCCGAAACTTTCGTTAAAACCGGCGAACGGAGGAGTGGATTTTACGCCTGCAGCGGCTTCAGCTACTGTTACAATTAACAGTAACACCGCTTGGGCAATTACCGGCGGCGAAAGTGATTCATGGGTATCGATTGACCCCAAGTCGGGTTCCGGAACGGTTACCGTAACCATTACGGTAGAAGCATTGCCTGAAGAAGGTGAAGACCGCTCAGCTGTATATACCGTTGCAGCCGGAACGGTAACCAAAACGATTACCGTAAGCCAAGTTGCCGTAGTAGAAAAAGGCAGATTGATTGGCGGTGTAACATGGGCAACCCGCAATGTGGACGATCCGAAGAAATTCGCGAAAGACATTAATGCTACGGGTAAGGTGTACAAATTCAACACCAACGTTGGTTACGTTCCCCCGCAAGACTTGAGTAACGACAACGAAGCCTCCCCCGCAAATTGGGATCCTTCTTTCCCTCCTCCCGGCAATTGGGCAAAAGCCAACGACCCCTGCCCCATAGGATGGCACATCCCGACTTTAAGTGAATGGACAGGCAGTTTGTTAGCTGTTACAGGCAACGGCGGCGACGGTAGATTGTTAGCTGCCAGCGCTGAAGAACTGAGCGCAGGCGCAACAAAAGAGAGCGACTGGGTGCTATTCCTCCCCTTCGTACAAACATGGGGAAAAACGCAAGAACGTAATTGCGAAATGGGTAGCGCTTCACGCTATTGGACAGGATCCTCATACACAGGACCAGTACCTGAAGATCCTGCCGGCGTTTCTGACGTTCCCATCGCTGACGCACTTGACTATATGGCGCACCGTATATTTATGTATAATGGCGGCGGCGTATGGGGTAGCGGCTTTACTTACAGTTCTGACTCCGAGGCGGCGGCGGCTGACGGTGAAAAATGGAATAATAACCTCAACACACGTTGTGCTTATCCTGTACGTTGCGTGAAAGACTAAACATCAAAGTTTTTTACTTTTTTATTTGGATTATTTATGGATGGAGGCGCGCAAGCGCCTCTTTTCGTTTTTTAAGTGGAAGCCAAAAAAAACGGAGGGAAAATATTATGCCCGGAAGGGGGGGCGGGTTATTGGCTGGAGGGCGCGTCGGTAAGGGGCGCGGGGGCGTCGAGGAGGAATTGGAGGTAGGTGATGGGGAGGCTGCGGAGGAGGTATATTTTTTCGTAATGGGTTTTGACGGCGAGGAGGTCGTCGGCGAGGGGGGCGGCGTAGAGGTCGGGGGTGGCGTGGTTGAGGGTGAGGCGGTTGTGGGCGATGAGGGCGAGGGTGTAGTCGTGGAGGGGGCGGCTGTCGGTTTTGAGGTGGACGGCGCCGGCGGGTTTGAGTATGAGGCGGTAGCGGTTGAGGAAGGGGGGCGATGTGAGGCGTTTGTTGGGGTTTTTGGGTTGCGGGTCGGGGAAGGTGATCCAGATTTCGTCGATTTCAGAGGGGGCGAAGAGGGCGTCGATGTGTTCAATGCGGGCGCGGAGGAAGCGGACGTTGGGGAGGGCTTGTTCGGTGGCGGTTTTTGCGCCGCGCCAGAGCCGCGCGCCTTTGATGTCGACGCCGATGTAGTTGCGCTGGGGGTATTTTTGGGCGAGGGCGAGGGTGTATTCGCCTTTGCCGCAGCCGAGTTCGAGGACGATGGGGTTGGGATTGCCGAAGATTTGGGCGCGCCACGTGCCGCGGAGGGGGTGGGCGCGGCGGAAGTAGTCGGCAAACGGCGGCTGGTGGAGGATGGCGAAAGTTTCGTTTTCGCGGAAGCGGCGGTGTTTGTTTTTTCCCACTATTGTTGTGCGTCGGGGGTTTCGAGGCGGATGCCGACGGCGCGGACTCCGGTGAGGACATCGGTGCGCATGCCGTGGCGGAGGCAGAAGTGGTATTCGCCGGTGCGGGCGAAGCGGACGCGGGTGCGGTAGAGGAGGCGGTGGTCTATCCAGTGGTAGCCGGTAGCGCCCATCCAGCATCCGTGGCGGTCGGCGAGTTCGTATTGGAGGGTGTCGGTGGCGGTTGTGCCGTCGGGCGCGGCGGCGTCGAGGAGGAGATAGATGTTGCGGTAGGGGTAGTTATCGTGGTGGCGCAAGGTGAGGATGAGGGTGTGCTCGGCGGCGGTGTCGGCAATGGGGACGGCGAGATATACGGCGCTGTCTTTGTGCCATTGTTCGTTGGGGATGAGGACGTCGCGTTCAATCGCGGCGTGCGGGGCGCAGGCGGCGGCGGCGCAGGCGGCGGCAAGCAGGCATGCGCAGGTGTGTGTGTTACGATGGGTCATTGTTGTTGTTTCTTTGTGTGTTGTTGTTGTTTTATGCGTTATTGTTGTTTTGTTTGTTGTTGTTATTTTTTTGTTCGTTGTTGTTGTTGCGTTGTTCGTTGTTGTTGCGGCGTCGGCTGCGGGTTCGGCGGGAGTTTTGGGGGTCGGGGCGGCTGGCGGGGGCGCTTTCCGGCGGGGCGGCGGCGGGGGCGGCGGAGCGCGCGGGGCGGCGGCGACGGCTGCTGCGGGAGCGGCGGCGGGAGGGGTCGAAGCGGGTGATGCTGCCTTCGCCAACGGCGCTGATGAAGTCGGAGGGTTCGGGGAGGTCGTCGTCGTCGAGGAGGTATTCGGGTTTTTCGCCGCGGCTGTTCATGTCTAAGATTTCTTTGACGCGGACGATGGGTACGGGTATCTGTGTGATGGGGTTATAGGGGTCGAAGGAGAACCACATGACGCCGCGCAGGACGTCGTTTTTCTGGAGGTATGCGAGTCCTTCGGCGGTGTCGAGGGGGGTTTTGACTTCGGGCGTGTCTTTCGAGGCTTCGATGTAGGTGTCAAGTTCGTAGTTGAGGCAGCATTTGAGTTTGCTGCATTGTCCGGCGAGTTTTTGGGGGTTGAGGGAGAGTTCTTGGATGCGGGCGGAGGAGGTGTTGACGGAGATGAAGTCGGCAATCCATTGTGTGCAGCAGAGTTCGCGCCCGCAGACGCCGATTCCGCCGATGAGTCCGGCTTCTTGGCGCGCACCGATTTGTTTCATTTCAACGCGGATGCGGAATTCGCCGGCGAGTATTTTGATGAGTTCGCGGAAGTCTACGCGGTCGTCGGCAATGTAGTAGAAGGTGGCTTTCGTGCCGTCGCCTTGAAATTCGACGTCGCCTATTTTCATGTTGAGGTTGAGTTGTACGGCTATCTGTCGGGATTTAATCATGACGGTTTGTTCGCGGGCAATGGCGGTTTGCCATTTTTCAATGTCGACAGGTTTTGCTTTGCGGTATATTTTCCGCATTTCGGAGAGTGCGAGGGTTTCGTTCTGGCGTTTCATCTGCATGGGTACGACGGGTCCGCAGGCGCTGATGATGCCGATGTCGTGCCCGGTGGGCGATTCGACGGCTACGATGTCGCCGTTTTCCAGCGGGAGGTTGTTGACGTTGTAGAAGAAGTCTTTGTGGGTGTTTTTAAAACGCACTTCAAAGATGCGGTAGAGGCGGTCTTCGGGAATGTCGCGCAGCCAGTTGTATACGTTCAGTTTGCAGCAACTGCCTTTGGGCTGGTAGCTCATTTTGCCGAGTTCGCTGCGTGTAGCCCGGTATCCGCGTTCGCAATTGATAATATTTATAGTAGCCATTGTAATCAAATTTGTAATAAATTGCAAAGATATAAAAAAAACAATAACTTTGTTGCTTAATCGTGTCGAAAAGGATGTCGAAAACTGTTGTGGCTATATTGAATTATAATGGAAAACCGTTTCTGGAACGGTTCCTCCCGCTTTTGCGGGCGCGGACTTCGCTGCCCGGCGTGTCGTTTTTGGTCATCGACAACGGCTCGGTCGACGGTTCAGTCGATTTTCTCTACAGTCAGTTTCCCGATGTGCACGTGGTGCGCCTCGACCGGAATTACGGCTACACGGGGGGTTACAACCGCGGGCTGCAAGGGGCGGACGCCGATTATTATGTGTTGCTTAATTCCGACGTGGAGGTGTCGGAGAATTGGCTGCAGCCGTTGCTGTCGCTCATGGAGGGCGACGGCGCAATAGGCGCGTGTATGCCGAAAATCAGGGCGTACGGTGCGCGTGATTATTTTGAGTATGCGGGGGCGGCGGGCGGTTTTATCGACCGGTACGGCTATCCGTTTTGCCGGGGGCGGGTGTTGAGCCGCATCGAGCAGGACAAGGGGCAGTATGACGATGCGCGTCCGGTGTTCTGGGCTACAGGCGCTTGCTTGATGGTACGCGCCGCGCTGTATCGCCGCTTGGGCGGTCTGGACGAGGCGTTTTTTGCGCACATGGAGGAGGTTGATTTCTGCTGGCGGGCGCAGAAGGCGGGCTACAGGGTTATGTGCGAGCCGCGCGCGGTGGTGTATCACGTGGGCGGCGGGACGTTGCCGAATAATAGTCCGCAGAAGATTTATTTTAATTACCGCAATAGTCTTTATATGTTGTATAAGAATTTGCCGACGCGGCAGCGGCGGCGGGTTCTCGTGGCACGGATGTCGCTCGACGGCTTGTCGGCGGCGGTGTATTTGTTGACGGGCAGGGTTTCGTTTTTTGCCGCCGTAGTCCGCGCGCATATTCACTTTTGGCAGAAGCGCCGCCAGCTCACTCGCTCGCCCGATACGGACGCCGCGATACAGGGGGTGTATCCGAAGAGTATTGTGTGGCAGTTTTTTGTGGGGAGGAGGATGATGGAGGGATGGTGAAGTCTATCCGGCTATTTTACAGTTCCGGCACAATGTCTTCAAGGTGCATGCCGCGCGAGGCTTTGAGAAGAATGGTCGCCTGCGAAGCAATGGGGTGTTGGCGTAAGTAGGCGCGCAAGGCGGCGATGTCTGCAAAACTTTTGAATAGTACGCCGACGGCGGCTTGCGTGAATTGCGTACCTACGAGCAGCACGTCGGTGAACGGTTTTTCTTTTAACAGGGCAATGATGGCGGCATGTTCCGTTGCGCTTTCTGCGCCGAGTTCAAGCATGTCGCCCAGAATGGCGTATTTGCCGGTGGCGGGCAGTTGTGCAAAATTTTCGATAGCTGCCGTCATGCTGGCGGGGTTGGCGTTGTAGGCGTCCATAATAATGGTGTGCCGAGCGGTATGCAGCAGTTGCGAGCGGTTGTTCGACGGCTCATAGTGGTTGATGGCGGCGGCGGCGGCATCGGGCGAAACGCCAAATGCTGCGCCTACTGCCAGCGCGGCAAGCACATTATCGGTATTGTAGTTGCCTATTAAGTGGGTACGGATGTCGGGGTAGCCTTCTACGGTAAGGTGCAGAAAAGGGTGGGCATCGCCGGAAGGGCAGACTACGGCGGCGTGGTTTTCGGCTATGCCGTAAGGGTGTATTTTCGGGGGATTCCGCTCGTTCACCATACGGCAGAGCAGCGGATTGCCTGTATTGTAAAAGATAGCGCCGGAGGTAGCGGCGAGGTAGTCGTAAAGTTCACCTTTTGCTTTGCATACGCCTTCGAGCGAGCCGAATCCTTGCAGGTGCGCCTTGCCGACGTTGGTAATAAGCCCATAGTCGGGCAGTGCAATGCGGCACAGCGCGGCAATTTCGCACGGATGATTAGCGCCCATTTCTACTACGCCTATTTGTGTACCGGCAGTCATCCGCAGCAACGTAAGCGGTACGCCGATGTGGTTGTTGAGGTTGCCGCTCGTAACGCCTACTTTGAATTTTGCCGACAATACTTGCGCCGTCAATTCTTTGGTGGTGGTTTTTCCGTTCGTGCCGGTGATGGCAATGACAGGTATGCCGAGTTTCCGGCGGTGCGTAGATGCCAAATCCTGTAAGGCTTTTAATGTATCAACTACTTGTATGAGTTGCGGGTGTGGCGGAAGCGTAGTGTCATCAACTACGGCATACGCTACGCCTGCGTCAAGCGCTTGCAAGGCATAACGGTTACCGTCAAAATGGTCGCCTTTGAGCGCAAAGAATATACTATCGGCTGTAATATTACGACTGTCGGTGCATATTATAGGGTGTTGCTCGAACAGTCTGTATATACATTCCATTTTTTTATTAGGGCTGGGTTTGGAGGGTTGGCGCGCCTAACCTATCCATGGCACAACGGAATCCGATGTCAACGGCAGCTTTTTCTTCGTCAAGGAAACGGCGTGTTCCGGGGCTAAGCCAATAGGCACGGTCGAGAAACGAGCCGCCTTTATATACGCGTGATTTGTCGTTGACAAGGCTCGTCATACCCATGTATTTATCGCCTGTGCCTTGGTTATACATCCGGGTTGAATTGGCGTGAAGTTCCGGGTCTGTATTACCGTTTTCCCGATAATCAATAGAAGAAAGTATATCGCCGTCCCGATAGTTGCGGTTGTCGCCCAACTGATAGTTGTCGCGAACGGTGTTGTATCCTACAGTATCATATCTGAGACGTCCCAAGGAGTCTTTCTGGGCAATGTTTCCGTCTTCGTCGCGTCTAATTTCGGTAAATACGTTGCCACGGAACGGACGGAAATCATTTACATCTTCCGACGATAACGGACGGTACACGTCAGCCACCCATTCGTTGACGTTGCCTGCCATGCAGTACAAGCCAAGGTCGTTGGGCAAATATGAACGCACCGGCGCAGGAATGGCGTATCCATCGTTAGCCGAGCCGGCTAAGCCTTTATAGTCGCCGCGACCACGCTTGAAGTTTGCCCTAAAGTCGCCATAATATTGCTTGTCGCTGTTGCGCACCGAACCTCCACTCCATGGATATATGCGTTGTTCGGTTACTCGTTCTTCGTAGGTAACGCCTACGAGGGCTAAAGCGGAATATTCCCATTCGGCTTCGGTCGGGAGGCGGTAATTGGGCAGCATAATGCCGTCGTCAAAAGCCACACGGCGCGTAGCATTTTTGTCTTGGCTTGAATAATCGCGCAATTGATTTTTCCCCACTACGCCTTCATATTGTCCTGCCAAGTAAGCGGATGAATTGAATGTGTTTTCACCTTCCTGTTGCGGGTCAAGTTTCAAAATGCCATATTTGACTAACTGCAATTCATTTACACGGTCAGTCCGCCACAAGCAATAGTCGCTTGCCTGCCTCCACGATATGCCTACTACAGGATATTCGTTAAACGACGGATGGCGCAAGTAGTTAGCCACATAAGGCTCATTATAAGCCAATGGGCTACGCCATGCCAGCGTATCAGGCAAGGCATTCCGGTGCACTTCGGGATAGGCTTCATACACTCTTTTAAGCCAATGCAGGTAAAACCTGTATTCCACATTCGACACTTCCGTTTCGTCCATGTAATAGGAATCGACGGTTACACGACGAGGCGTGTTGTTCCAGTCATATTGCAGGTCTTCGGCAGTGCGCCCCATGATAAACATGCCGCCTTCAATGAAAACAAGTCCCGGTCCTGTAATTTGTTCGCTGGCTTCCTTTACTTCAAAGCCACCATAATTATGGTCATTATACATCCATCCGGTATTCTCAGAGCCTATTTTAGACCTTGAACCGGAGCCACAACCTACTGTTCCCGCAACTGTTGCGAAACACATTGTAATGAATAAAAACTTTTTCATGCTCATAGTAAATAAATAATGAGATTATTTTATAATTTAGGATACAAAGGTAGTAATTTCTATTGAAATAGAAAAAAATAATACGATTTTCTTTCATAAATAACATCCGAAGCAAGTGTCCGACCGATGCTTTTTATGTTGTTTTCCCTTGATAATACGGCTATTGTGATCATTTTCGCCAAAAATAAAATGTACAAAAACTTCGTGCGACACTCCTTGCCAACCGCCCAATACGCCGCCCCAACCGATAAAATCAGTCGTGTAGCCTATGCGAAAAGTAGATGACAGGAAACCTACCGATAAAGATATATTTTTTATGTCTTGATTTAAAGCTGTTTTCATGCCTACGCCTGTAAATAAAGCGCCGGATTGCAGGAATAGCCCCGCTACCAAATAGTTGTAATGTTCCTGATAAATATACCGCAACGAGGGGATAAGTTTAACGCGAGTAAGTGCAAGCCAATCGGTGGGCGCGACATCGTCTTTCGACCCATCGCCAATGGGAATGATAAGTTTTGTTTGCAAATTGATTTTGAGAGGATTCGAGAGGTTCTCCTGCGCCTTGCTATCGCCGACGTGATGAACCGCCGCCCCAAATTCAAAGTTACGATATTGGCTGAGTAGCCCTACCGAGAAATCTATACTATTCAAATTATATGGCTCATACTGGAAACTTGTTATGGGCATGGAACTGCCTGTAATATCAACCAAATCGGGAAAAACAAGCGACTGAAAATCCCTGTGCCTATTATGATAGACAGCCTGTATCGCAGGACGTAGCGACAGGTTTTCGGAAATTTGAATATCAAATACATAAGATACGGCTGCAGACGTCCGGCGGAGCTGACCGGCAGCCACAAGGTCGTGGAGCACATAAAACCCGAATCCGCTTTTCCAACGGTCTATAAACACGTCCGTTTCAGCATAGTAGGTAGTGTAAGGCGCAACGGAAGCCGAAAATTGACTGCGAAATGTAGAGCCTACATGCAAATGACCGAAAATTCCGGTATACGCAGGGTTATTATAAAGCATAGCAGCATAAGGATGTGCGAAGACTATATCTTGTCCTATTGCTTTTTGATAAAAAAATAATAGGAATAATCCAATAATTATATGTACCTTTGCTTTTCTATTCATTAGAACAAAAGTAGTAAAATTTAATTAATTTATAAAAAAAATTAATGCGTAAAGAGAAAAAAATGTGTACTTTTATAAGTAAAAAGGTAAACAAAGCCATGAGAAAAACATTGTTCTTATTATTATTCTCCCTTGGAGTGAGCAATATGTATGCTCAAGATAAACATCCTGTAGTATTTGCCATGCCGGTGCTCACCATTGTGCCCGACGCCAAAGCTGCCGGAATGGGCGATATTGGCGTGGCTACACAGCCGGGCGTCAATGACCAGTATTGGAATGTAGCAAAGTATATACTTAACGATGCGTCGTCGGGTTTATCGGCATCGTATATACCATGGTTACATAACATTGGGTCAGCGAATATCAACCTGATGTATCTTTCCGGTTTTTATAAGATTGACCGCAAACAAGCGATTGGGGTATCACTGCATTATTTTTCGTTAGGCAGTATGGATTTTTATGATGCCGGTCAACAGTTCATCAAAAAAGTCAATCCTAATGAATTTGCGATTGACGCGTCGTATTCCCGCTTATTGGGTGCATATTTTTCTGCGGGAGTGGCATTTCGTTACTTGCGGTCGGACATTACCGGCGGCGCTTTTATAGACGATGATGGTATTAAAATAGAGCCAGCCAACGCATGGGGTGCAGACATCGGATTTTATTATAACCGCCCCACGCACATACAAAGCTACACAGCCCGGATAGCTGCCGGACTTTCTATTAGCAACATCGGTTCAAAAGTAAACTATAACGCCGACGACCCTAACCGGACGCCCTATTTCTTACCCACTATCTTGCGCTTGGGCGGAAATTTGGCGTTTGACATGGATTCCCGCAACGAATTTTCGTTCGGATTGGAACTCAGTAAATATTTAATACCTACGCCTCCGGTAAGAGATAATACCACCCTCGAAATACTTGAAGGCAAAGACGATGATGTGTCGGGTCCGATGGGTATGATTCAGTCGTTTTACGACGCTCCGGGCGGATTTAGTGAAGAACTTCGGGAAATCATGATTGGCGTGGGCGTGCAATATACTTATTTGCGTACGCTCAGTGTGCGCGGCGGATACCATCATGATGCCATTTGGCCTAATCAGAAATACGTTACGGTCGGTTTAGGCATTGCGTATAAAATATACGGATTCGATGTTTCTTATATGATTCCGGTAGCTTCAGGGTTGGCAAGTCCGCTGGCTAATACGCTGCATATTTCGCTTTCTATTGATTTAAGCAAAATCATAAAGAGAAAAACGTCCATTGAAAGATACTAATCATATCCGCATTGGCAACGGATATGACGTACACCGTTTAGCCGAAGGGTTGGATTTTTGGCTCGGCGGATGCCGCGTGGCGCACACCAAAGGTTGCGTGGCTCATTCCGACGGCGATGTGTTGATTCATGCACTGTGCGACGCTTTGCTCGGCGCAGCCGCGTTACGCGACGTCGGCTATCATTTTCCCGACACGGATGCAGAGTATAAAGGTATAGACAGCAAAAAACTGCTGGCTGAAACGATGGCGCTCGTCCGCAAAGCAGGCTACGGCGTCGTCAATGCCGATACGATTGTTTGTCTGCAAACCCCAAAAATAAAAGATTATATTCCCGATATGCGGCAAACATTGGCAACGGTCATGCAGATTGCCGAAAGCCAACTTTCCATTAAAGCCACGACGACCGAACAACTGGGTTTTGAAGGACGCGAAGAGGGTATTTCGGCGTATGCCGTAGTATTGCTCGAAACGGTTAGCCTATAAAAAAACGGCTTACAGTATTTGCCGTAAGCCGAGTTTTGTAGCTCCTCAACAAGGACTTGAACCTTGGACCCCCTGATTAACAGTCAGGTGCTCTAACCAACTGAGCTATTGAGGAATTTTAAAATAGGCTGCAAAAGTAATAGAAATTTCGGAAATATGCAATATCTTTGCAAAAAAAATGTGTTTTTATGAAAAAAATTATGGTACACGGCACGGATAAAGACTCCACCTTGCTGATAGGCGGAGAGTTCCGAAATATAAATTCGTATTTACCTAAAGCAAAGGTGATTGTGATTACGGATGAACACATACGTGAATTATATCCGTCTTATTTTACTGAAGACGAAGCGATTGTGATTGGATGCGGCGAGTCGATTAAAAATCTTGATACGGTAGCTGCCATTTACAGCCAATTAACCCATAAAGAAGCCGACCGTTCTACGTTTATTTTGGGCGTGGGCGGCGGCGTAGTGTGCGATATTACAGGATTTGTGGCGTCCACTTATATGCGAGGCATGCGGTTTGGGTTCGTACCTACTACGTTGTTGGCACAGGTTGACGCATCGGTAGGCGGCAAAAACGGCGTGAATTTTGGCGGGTTCAAAAACCGAATCGGTACATTTAACCAACCTGATTTTGTACTTTGCGATACTTCATTTTTTAATACATTGCCCGAACGTGAAATCTACAGCGGAATGGCAGAAGTGATAAAAAGTGCGCTGATTGCCGACGCCGGTATGTTCGGCTATATCGAAACGCACGTAAACGAAATTTTAACGCGGCAACCTGCCGTGATGGAACATTTGATAGCAAGCTCGTTAACCATCAAAGCAGCGATTGTGAGCCGCGACGAAAAAGAACATGGCGAACGGCGCAAGTTGAATTTCGGACATACCATAGGACACGCTATTGAACAGCAAACCAAACTTACGCACGGCGAATCGGTAAGTATAGGTATGGCTGTAGCGGCAAAGCTGTCCGAACAATCGGGCTTGCTTTCTCCGGCTTCGGTGGAACATATAATCAGCATGCTGCAACGCGTACAACTGCCTGTAATACCGCCGTTGTCCGCAGACAAAATTATTCACGCATTATCGGGCGATAAGAAAAAAGAAGGCGACGTGCTGCATTTCGTGTTGCTCAACGACATTGGTCATGCTGTGGTAAAAGAAATTGCGATGGCGCAGCTTCGTGAATTACTTACGGACATTTTACAAAAAACTTTTTAAATTTTATAACACTATGCTTTGCGTTAGTATTCCATCGTTACCTTTGCCGCAAGTGATGCGGATCATAGAAAATGCCGACATGGCAGAACTCCGGCTTGATTTGCTGCGCCCTGCGCCCGACGCGCTTCCCACGCTTTTTTCGCCGCATGGCAAAAAAATAATTGCTACATGCCGGCAGGGATATTATGACGACAATGCACGTCTGGAAATACTGAAAGCCGCGATTGACGCCGGCTGCGGGTATATTGACTTGGAAATAGAAGCGCCCTGCACGTTCTTAGACCTATTGATAAAACATGCAAAAGCAAGGGACTGTAAGGTCATTTTATCTTACCACAACTTTGAAGCGACTCCCGATAAGGAAACGTTGGAACTGACGGTGATAGAAGCGCTGGCTTGCGAAGCCGATATGGTGAAAATCGCTACAATGGTGCATACGGAGCAAGACGCCGCCCGCCTGCTGGCTTTGTATGCACACCACAAACAATTGGTAGCTTTCGGTATGGGCGAAAAGGGAAAAATCACACGCTTGGCTTCGCTGTTTCTGGGAGCGCCATTCACGTATGTGTCGGTTGACGGCGCAACGGCTACAGCCCCCGGACAGTTTTCCGAAAGCGAAATGCGGGCGTTGCTGGGGAAAATATAGCGGCAGATTTTTTGAAAAAGACAATCCAATCAAATTTTTATGTACATTTGTGCCGTTAAAATTTTTACAAGTGAAACGGTTTGACATAAATAAAATAAAACGAAAATTAACATCGCGCCGTACGTGGGTCGGGTTTCTGAAAAATATATTATTTTGGATTGTGGTGTTGATCATAGCGTTGACGGTAGGCATTTCGTTGCGGGTATTCCTGTTGCTTTCGGTTACCATCCCTTCCTCTTCCATGTATCCAACCCTCCATCCGGGCGACTATGTACTGGTGAACAAAATGATACCCGGACCTCGTGTGTTCAAAGATTGGAGTACTTGGAACGTTACAAACCTGACACGCTTGAGAGGCTACCGGAAAGTAAAACGCAACGATGTGTTGGTTTTTCATTTTCCATATTCAACATCCGATAAAATTGCGCTCGATTTTAATACTTTTTATGCGAAACGCTGTGTGGCTGTGCCGCGAGATACTTTCTACATTGAAAACGGATTTTACAAAGTAAAAAACCTGCCGGATACGATAGGGTATTACCCGAACCAAAAAAAAGTATCGCTACGACCGACCGGCAGTTTTGACGAGGGCGTGTTCCGGTGTTTCCCCTATCATCCTGCCTACAATTGGAATGTAAAGGATTTTGGTACGCTGTATGTTCCGGGGCGCGGCGATACGGTGATGATAGATACAATTCGTGTTGCGCCATACATAAAACTGATTGAATATGAAACCGGAAAACAAATTACTATGCACGACGGCGCGGTGTATATAGATACGGTAGCCATAGATAAATATGTATTTGAAAAAAATTACTATTTTATGGCAGGCGACTATGCCGAAGATTCGCGCGATTCGCGGTATTGGGGACTGCTGCCCGAAGACTTTATTGTAGGCAAAGCATTTTTTATTTGGCGGGCAAAAGACCGGAACACCGGAAAATGGCTATGGCAACGATTCTTTAAAACGGTGAAATAACTAAAGTATATTATTCACGCCGAAAGAAAAAAACGAAAAACAAGAATTTTTTATTACCTTTGTCGTATAAACCTCTTAAAA
>JAITPN010000006.1 GCA_031289415.1 Prevotellaceae bacterium
TATGTAGGTGGGGTAACATGTGATTCTATACACATGCGAATCCTTTGGATTCTGTTTTCGTATTCTGATTTTAGGCGTTACAAAAAGTATTCGCTTATTTTTTTACCGGACAACAATGATTCCTTACTTATTGCGCCATTTCATCAATTTGTTTTTTCAGTTCGGGTAAGTGGCGAAATATGGCATAGGCTTTAAAAAATGTGCGGTAAGGAAGCGCCGGAGAACCTAACAGTGTTTCGCCTTCTGTTTTGATCGTTGTACCTATCCCTGCCTGTGCGCCGATAGTAGTGCGGTTGGCAATCGTAATATGCCCTGCTAAACCCACTTGTCCGGCAATCACACACTGCCTGCCTATTTTTGAAGAGCCGGAAATACCGGTTTGCGCCGCAATTACCGTATTCTCGCCTATTTCCACATTATGAGCCACCTGTATCAGGTTGTCCAACTTCACGCCTTTGCGGATTATGGTCGCATCCATCGTAGCGCGGTCAATCACGGTGTTTGCGCCGATTTCTACATTGTCTTCAATCACCACATGTCCTATTTGCGGAATTTTTTTGTAACTGCCGTCGGCAGTAGGCGCAAAGCCGAAGCCGTCAGAACCTACCACGGCATTGGCGTGGATAATGCAATTGTTGCCCACCTTGCAACCCTGATAGATGCGCACGCCCGGATAAAGAATGCAGTTTTCGCCGATGCTAACATTTTCGCCGATATACACATGCGGAAATATTTTGGTATCGTTGCCTACCTTGCTGTTGCGCCCTACATGGGCAAATTTGCCAACCCATACGCCGCGTCCAAGTTTAGCGCGCCACGACACATGTGCACGCCACGACCGCCCTTTTTTACGTAACGTTTTCATGGAGTTGTAGAGGTCGAGTAGCGAGGCAATAGCCTCGTAAGCATTATCCACCCGAATGAGGGTGCACGTTACAGGTTGTTTTAATTCAAATCCCCTGTTAATAAGAACAATCGATGCTTTTGTGGTATAAACATATTGTTCGTATTTTGGGTTTGCCAAAAAACATAGCGCACCTTGTTGTCCTTGTTCTATGCGGGCTACTGTGGATGCCGCCGCCTCGCGGTTGCCTTCAATGTCGCCGTGAAGATATTCGGCTAAAGTTTCTGCTGTAAATTGCATTGTCAAATTTTTAATGGTTATATGCTAAATATTATTGATTATTTTACATTGATAATATTTTATTGTTTCCGACGAAAATGCCTGAGTTCCAAGCATGTCTGAAACCTCATAAATATCGCGAATGTCGCCGCCGTGTGCATAAATTTTAATTTTTTCCGCCCCGCTTTCGTACCCTTTGTTAGAGATAGCGCCGTCCCATATTATATAGCGGGTATCCGGTTTCTCCTCTTTTTCAAAAGGCACATCGCGTATTTCAATTTTCGGCAAACGACGTTGTATCAGCATTTTTGAGTAGGCTGCTAAAATTTTATCATCATGTTGCGTCCACACTTTTATGGCGCAATCAATGTCGCTGTCGTCGAGCAAGGCGAACAACTGCAATGCCTCATCCGACTCGAAATGATGCAGCGTAGGTGATTCTTTCAGAAAATAAGTGAATGCAGGCGAAGCAAAAAGCGCATGTCCGGCGCGAACCAAAGTCCGTGCCCGCGACAATATTTCGAGCAACAGACGGTCGGCGGAAATGACTGTTTTATGTAAATATACCTGCCAATACATCATCCGGCGCGATATTAGGAATTTTTCTATCGAATAAATGCCTTTGGCTTCCACCACCAATTCGTCATTTACTACGTCCAGCATTTTGATGATGCGCTCTACGCCAATCATACCTTCGGCTACACCCGAAAAGAAACTGTCGCGCAGCAAGTAGTCCAACCTATCTACATCCAGTTGCCCTGATACCAACTGGTGCAAGAACTTTTTTTTGTAATTTCCTTCAAAAATAGCGATTGCCATGTCGAGCCGTCCGCCCAACAGCACATTTAATTGCTTCATAAACAACAGCGAAAGCTGCTCGTGATGTACTTTTTCCACAATCGTGTATTCGAGCGTGTGGCTGAAAGGTCCGTGTCCGATGTCGTGCAGCAAAATGGCGCATAGTGCGGCTTCCATCTCCTCATGGGTGATTTCGTGTTTTTTTGAACGTAATGACATAATGGCTTCTTTCATCAGGTGCATCGCGCCCAAAGCATGCCCCAGCCGCGAATGGCAAGCGCCCGGATATACCAGATAACTTAACCCCAATTGCTTAATATTTCGTAGCCGTTGCATCCATGGATGTTCTAACAGGCTATACACCAGCCCATCCGGAATGTCGATAAATCCATGTATCGGGTCATTTACAATTTTTTTCTTCGAAATCATACGGTAAAGTTACGATTTTTCTCCCAAATATGATTTTTTTTCAAAAAAAATTGCAAGGAAAAAAAAAGTATTGTACCTTTGCACCTTTCATAAAAGTTGTTAAATGGTAAATTGAATTTAAACTAAGGGGGCTATGAAGTCCCCTTATTTAATAAGAAGAATGATTAAAAAAGTTGATATACAGGAAATTGTAGATGATTACATGGCAGGTACAGACCTTTTTACGGTGTCGGTAAAAGTGAGCGCCGATAATTGTATAGAAGTGTTGGTTGACAGCCCGTCAGGTGTTGACCTGAATAGTTGTGCCGACCTGAGCCGCGCCATTGAGAGCCGCCTTGACCGCGAAATTGACGATTTTGAACTGATAGTGTCGTCGGCAGGGCTTGATTTGCCATTTCAGGTGCTGCCGCAATATTTGAAGTATATAGGTAAAGAAGTAGAAGTGCTGCTTAAAACAGGAAAAAAAATTACGGCAACCCTCATGGCTGCCGCCACGAATGATATAACCATAAAATATATAGTAATGAAAAAAGAACCCGAAGCTAAACGAAAAAAACCGGTAACGGTAACCGAAACGTATGCGCTGCACGATATAAAAACAACAAAACCAGTAATACATTTTTAAATTTAATATTAATAAGACCATGGAAGGTTTAAATTTAGTAGCCACTTTTGCGGAATTTAAAGAATTAAAAAATATTGACCGCCCCACGATGATGAGCGTGTTGGAAGACGTGTTCCGTAACCTGCTTTCACGCATATATGGCAATGCAGATAATTACGACATTATCATCAACATTGATAAAGGCGACTTTGAAATCTGGCATAACCGCAAGGTTGTGGAGGTAGTAAAAGACCCTCAGCGGCAAATTTCGTTGGAAGATGCTAAAAAAATAGACGAATCGTATGAATTGGACGAAGATGTGGCTGAAGAAGTGAAGCTCGAAAGCTTCGGACGCCGCGGTATCCTTGCCTTGCGGCAGAATCTTGCAGGGCGTATCATGGATATTGAAAAGGCTAATTTATTCAGTAAATATAAGGAGCGGGTAGGTGAAATCATTGTAGGAGAAGTATATCAAGCATGGAAAAAAGAAGTGCTGGTGCTCGACGATGAAGGCAATGAACTGATACTGCAAAAAACCGAACAAATTCCGTCGGACTTTTTCCGCAAAGGCGATACGGTACGCGCAGTGGTGTCTAAGGTAGAAATGAAAAACAATTCGCCGGTGATTATGCTTTCACGTACGGCAAATACGTTTCTCGAACGCTTGTTTGAACAGGAAGTACCCGAAATTTTCGACGGATTAATTACCATTAAGCGCATCGTGCGCCAACCCGGCGAACGCGCTAAGGTTGCCGTAGAATCATACGACGACCGCATTGACCCTGT
Source organism: Prevotellaceae bacterium (assembly GCA_031289415.1). Classification (GTDB taxonomy): domain Bacteria; phylum Bacteroidota; class Bacteroidia; order Bacteroidales; family UBA932; genus JAIRLC01. The sequence goes on from JAITPN010000006.1 coordinate 3,741, forward strand.
GGGCGCTTGCGTAGGGGTTAAAGGCTCGCGCATTCACGGCATTGTTCGCGAATTGCGTAACGAAAATATTGATATTATCAATTGGACAAGCAATATGCAGCTGTTGGTACAACGTGCGTTAAGCCCTGCCAAAATCTCGTCTGTAAAAATTCATGAAGACACCCATCGCATAGGCGTTTTTCTGAAACCAGCCGAAGTGTCGGCGGCTATCGGCAAAAACGGGTTAAATATTAAACTTGCCGGCTTGTTGGTAGGCTACGAAATTGACGTGTACCGCGAAGTGGACGACGACGAGGAAGATGTACGTCTTGACGAGTTTACCGACGAAATTGAAGGATGGGTAATTGATGCGCTGAAAAGCATCGGCTGCGATACCGCCAAGAGCGTTCTTGCCATTTCGCCCGCCGAATTGATGAAACGCGCCGATATTGAAGAAGAAACCGTGAATGATGTGCTCCGTGTGCTGAGAGCTGAATTTGAAGACGATGCGGTAGCCGTAACAGAAAGAAAACCGACATCGAAGAAACAAAAAACAAAAGAAAAAACGCAACAACCGCAACAACCACAACCAACAGAGGAGACAGCAGCACCGGCACAAGAAGAAGAGTAATGTATAAAGTTTTATAATATAATGAGTGAATCGGTCAGAATAAATAAAGTTATTAAGGAATTTAACATTGGCGTTAGCACGCTGGTTGAATTTCTTAAGAAGAAAGGCTTTGAAGTAGAGGCTTCGCCTGTCGCCAAAATATCGGCGGAGGAATACGCATTGGTACAAGTGGAATTTGGCAAAGAAGCAACGCTGAAAGAAGAGTCGAAAAAAGTTATTCTGAAAGTAAAAGAGAAACCCGAATCTATTTCAATAGACGATATTAAAGGTAGAAAAAAAGAAGTTGAAGAAGTTGAGGTAGAAGAAATCACCATTAGACTTACACAGCCTGAACGCCCTGTTCTAAAAAATGAAAAAACCGACCCTCCTGCCGAAAAACCGAAGACCCCTGAAAAAGAAATAGACGTAAAACCTCAAGAAGAACCCAAAGAAGAACCCCCAAAAGAGATTGTTCAAGAAGTTGCGCCCCCTGCGGCAGTAGTCGAAGAAATCAAAAAGGAAGAAAATCAAAAAGAAGAAGAAAAACCGCCGGTAATAGTAGAAGCCGCGCCGGTGAAAATATCGGTGGGAAATGTGAAAATAGTAGGCACAATGGACCTTAACGCACTAAACTCAAAGACCCGTCCCGACAAGAAAAAAAGAAAAAAGAAAAAAAGAGCCAGAGAAAGAGAAGAAGAACAGCGAAACAAACCGGTGGTGCAGCCTGCCGTACAAAAACCTGTGGTAGCCATTAAAAACGTACCCGCAGTAGCGCCGCCCGTAGTAGCGCCCGCGCCGCCGCCACCGCCGCCGGTCATTGAACACATTGAAACGCGCGTCGAAAAACTAACAGGTCCGAAAATCGTGGAAGGCGCAAAAATCGACCTTACCAAATTTGAAAAGAAAAAACCGGAAAACCGTTCGGAACGTAAGAAAAGACGCGAACGCATCAAGAAAAACGAAAAAGCACGCATCGAACTGAACAAAGAAAAACCAAAAGCAACAGGCAAAATTCTAAAGAAAAGAGAGAAAAAGCCCGTTGTCCTAAAAAAGGAAGTGGACGAAGACGCCGTACAACGCCAGATTAAGGAAACGTACGCACGGATGACCGAAGGAAAAGGCAAAACGAAAAGTTCAAAATACCGCCGTGAAAAACGCGACATTGTAAGCCAGCGCATAACCGAAGAACACGAACGCATGGAGCAGGAAAGCACCGTACTCCAACTCACGGAATTTGTTACGGTAAACGAACTCGCCAACATGATGAACGTGCCAGCCATTAAAGTAATTGAAGCCTGCATGAACCTTGGATTGATGGTCTCAATCAACCAACGCCTTGACGCGGAAGCCATGGTAGTCGTTGCCGAAGAATTTGGCTTTACGGTCGAATTTGTTTCCGTTGACCTGCAAGACGCCGTGAAACCCGACGCCGACAAACCCGAAGACCTCAAACCGCGCCCGCCCATCGTAACGGTAATGGGACACGTTGACCACGGTAAAACCTCGCTGCTCGACTACATCCGCAAATCAAACGTGATAGCGGGAGAAGCCGGCGGCATTACACAACATATCGGCGCATACAACGTCGAAATGTCCGACGGACGCCACATCACATTCCTCGATACCCCCGGACACGAAGCCTTTACCGCCATGCGTGCCCGCGGTGCAAAAATCACCGACGTCGCCATCATCATCGTCGCAGCTGACGACGCTGTGATGCCGCAAACCATCGAAGCCATCAACCACGCCGTAGCGGCTAACGTACCCATGGTCTTTGCCATCAGCAAAATCGACAAAGACGGCGCGCACCCCGACAAAATACGCGAACAACTTGCCAACATGAACTATCTGGTCGAAGACTGGGGCGGCAAATACCAATGTCAGGAAATAGACGCCAAACACGGCACGAACATTGATAAACTATTGGAAAAAGTACTGCTCGAAGCCGACATGCTGAACCTGCAAGCAAACCCCGACAAAAACGCACACGGCTCAGTCATCGAATCGTCACTCGACAAAGGGCGCGGCTACGTGGCTACCATCCTCGTACAAGGCGGCACATTGAACGTAGGCGACCTGATGCTCAGCGGAAGCTTCACCGGACGCGTAAAAGCCATGTTCAACGAACGCGGACAACGCATCACCACCTCAGGACCCTCAACCCCCGTACTCGTATTAGGCTTGAACGGCGCACCTACAGCCGGCGAAACATTCAACATCATGAACGACGAAAAAGAAGCCCGCGAAATTGCCAACAAACGCGAACAACTCCTGCGCATGCAAGGCATTAAAGCCACGAAACACATCACCCTCGAAGAAATCGGACGCCGCATCGTCATCGGCAACTTCAAAGAACTGAACATTATCGTAAAAGGAGACGTCGACGGCTCCATCGAAGCGCTCTCCGACTCGCTGCTCAAACTGTCGAACGAAGAAATACGCGTCAACGTAATACACAAAGCCGTCGGCGCTATTTCGGAATCCGACGTACTGCTCGCCGCCGCGTCCAACGCCATCATCATCGGCTTCCAAGTACGCCCCTCGGCAAGCGCCCGCAAACTCGCCGAACAAGAAGAAATAGAAATACGCCTCTACTCCATCATCTACGACGCCATCAACGAAGTGAAAGACGGCATTGAAGGCATGCTCGCACCCGAACAAAAAGAAGAAATCACGGCTACGGTAGAAGTGCGCGAAGTATTCAAAATCACAAAAGTAGGCACCGTTGCCGGATGTATGGTGAAAGACGGAAAAATCACCCGCAGCGCAAAAATCCGCGTAATTCGCGACGGCATTGTAATATACACCGGACATCTCGGCTCCCTCAAACGCTTTAAAGACGACGCCAAAGAAGTAGCCAGCGGCTACGACTGCGGATTAAACATCGAAAACTTCAACGACATAAAAATAGGCGACATCGTAGAATCCTACGACATTGTAGAAGTAAAACGGAAACTATAATGAAGTTATGAGTGAAGTGTAAAGCGTGAAGCGTGAAGTGTTTCGTCGTCCGAAAACTTCACGCTTTACGCTTCCCATCATTCCTCCACTGCGTTGCGCTCCGGTCGGAAATGACGGCGACGACGACCCCCTCCACTCCTCTCCCCTCTCCCTTCGCTTTAAAAAAAAGGCGTACATCCGAAGTTTTTTTGTAACTTAGCATTTTAAAAAATAAATGATATGAAGAAACTGTTCTTGTTTCTGACCTTTGCCGGTCTGACGATGATGTGCAGCTTGCAATATGCGGCGGCGCAGGAGGCTGCGTTTGTGGAGGAAACAGCCGGTGCGACGGTGCATCAACAATTGAAAATGAAGTTTATTGAAGGCGGTCCGGTATTTATGGGCGTCATCGTGCTTTGCTTGGCGCTGGGGTTGGCTATCAGCATCGAACGCATACTGTACTTGAATCTTTCGACGGTCGATACCCGCCGGTTGCTGAAAAAGGTGGAAGATGCGCTGGATGCGGGCGGCATTGAGGCGGCGAAGGACGTGTGCCGCGATACGCGCGGTCCGGTAGCGAGTATTTTTTATCAAGGATTGACGCGCGCGGACGAGGGCATTGAGGTGGTCGAAAAATCGGTGGTGGCTTACGGCTCGGTGCAGATGAGCCGCATGGAGAGCGGCTTGTCGTGGATTCAACTGTTTATTGCCATTGCGCCGATGTTGGGGTTTCTCGGCACGGTTGTCGGGATGATTGACGCGTTCGATTCGATACAGGCAAGCAACGACACGTCGCCCACGATTGTGGCGGGCGGCATCAAAACGGCGCTGATTACGACGGTGGGCGGGTTGGTGGTTGCCATCATCCTCCAACTGTTTTATAACTATATCGTGTCGAAAATCGACAGTCTGGTGGCGTCGATGGAAGATGCTTCGATTTCGCTGGTCGATATACTCACCCAACGACGGAAGAATAATGTGTAACACGCGGTGCGTATGAAATATATTACCATCATTTTTAGCATTGTGTCGCTGGCGCTCTTCGTGCTGTTGGCGGCGCTCGACGCGCAAGGCGCGATGGTTGCCTACCAGTTGGCGTGGACGTATCTTTTGCTTGGCGCGGCGGCGGTGTCGGCGGCGGTATTTCCGTTGATACATTTTTTCCGCAATCCGCCGGCGTTGAAAAAGGCGATGGCGTATGCAGGCGCACTGTCGGCGGTATGTATTATAGCCGTGCTGTGGTCGTCGGCTGAGCCTGCGGCAGATGCGGCGCGCGAGGCGTCAGCCGCCGCTTGGCAATGGGCGGATATATGTATCGCGGTAACCTGTATTTTGTTTGCGGCGGCTACGGCGGCGGTTGTTGCCGGAAGTATTTTACATATTAAACGGAATAATTGACAAATCATGCGGCGGCGGCGGAGAGATATACAGGAAATAAATGCCGGCTCGATGGCGGACATTGCTTTTTTATTGCTGATATTTTTTTTGATGACGACGACAACGAGCGTCGACACCGGCTTGTTGCGCCGCCTGCCGCCGATGCCCGACGCCTCGCAACGTACGGACGGCGTCGACGTCCGCCGGCGGAATGTGCTGGAGCTGTCGCTCGACGGCAACGACCGCTTGTCGGTAGGCAGCAGGCAGACGGATGCGTCGACGTTGAAAGACGCCGTAAAGGAGTTTGTGCGCAATCCGTCGGACGACGTGTTGAAGTCCGAAAAAGAAATGAAGGCGATTGACGGACTTGGCATGTATCCGGTGTCGAAAGCTGTGATTTCGTTGCAGCACGCGCGCAGTACGAGCTATAAGGCTTACGTGGAAGTGCAGAACGAAGTGGCGGCGGCGTTCCATGACTTGCGCGACACGCTGGCATTGTCGCATTTCGGCAAGGCGTATGCGCTTCTCGACGCCGACCGCCAGCGAAGCATCCGGCAAGCTATTCCGCAGAATATCTCGGAAGCCGAGCCGGCGGACGTGGATGTAAAAAAGGAACGGCGATGAAATTTACAAGGAAATATGGACGCGCGCAACAAGGCTTCGCCACGTCGGCATTGCCGGACGTGATATTCATGCTCCTGTTTTTCTTCATGACGGCAGCCACGCGGCGCGAACCCGACCGGCTTGTCGCCTTTACGCTGCCCGAAGCGTCGCAGGCGGCGCGGATTGAACGTAAGCATGTCGGCGGTTATATTTATGTAGGAACGCCGTTGGAGGCGTACCAACCGCAGCGGGGCGGCGGCGTGCAGATTCAACTGAACGACGCTTTTCGCGAAGCGTCGGACATCGCCGGTTTCATTGCGGCTGAACGCGGCGCGGCTTACCCGTCCGGCAGCCGCGCCCTGACCGTTTCATTGAAAATTGACGAAGATGTGCGCATGGGCGTCGTATCCGATATTAAACAGGAATTGCGTCGTGCCGATGCATTAATCGTAGTATATTCAACAAGTAATAAATTAAAATAATGTAATATGAAAAAAATCTTTTTTATTATCGCTTTAGGCTTATGTCTGGCTTCATCGCTGGAATCGTGCCAACCCCAACAACCGTACGCAGTGGATGCGAAACAGCCGAAGTACGTATTCTTTTTTATTGGCGACGGCATGGGCTTGGCGCAAGTTGCCGCCGCCGAAGCCTATTTGGCGGCAAAGGACGGCGTGATAGGCAGCACGAACTTATCGTTCAGTAATTTTCCGGTAGTGGGACTGATTACTACCTTTTCGGCAAATAACTATGTAACGTGTTCGGCGGCGGCAGGCACCGCGTTGTCCACCGGATTTAAAACCAACAACGGCATGTTGGGCATGTTGCCCGACAGCAGCCACCTGACGAGCCTCACGTATAAAATTAAAGACGCGGGATACAAGATAGGCGTGGCTACCACCGTAGGCGTCGACCACGCTACGCCGGCGGCATTCTATGCGTCGGTAGGGCACCGTAGCGAGTACTACAACATTGCGCTGCAGCTGCCCGGCACAAACTTCGACTTCTTTGCCGGCGGCGGATTCATTGAGCCTACGGACAAAGACGGCGGCAAGCCCGACGTACACCGTATCGTAACCGAAGCAGGATACACGATTGTGCGCCGTCCCGACGACGTAGCCGGCGTGAAAGAAAAAGTGATTCTCTTTCAGGCTGAGGGCAAAGGCGCTGACCTCCCTTACGCCATTGACCGCACGGAGAGCGACCTTACGCTGCCGCAAATCACGGACGCCGCCATTAAATTCCTTGACAACGCCGCCGGCTTTTTTGTAATGATTGAAGGCGGAAAAATTGACTGGGCAAGCCACGCCAACGACGGCGCTACGGCAGTGTACGAAACCATTGACTTTGCGGAAGCCGTGCAGCGTGCCGTCGAATTTTACCACCGCTACCCCGACGAAACGCTGATTGTGGTTACGGCTGACCACGAAACAGGCGGCTTGGCGCTGAACCTCGGCAGCTCGCCCGGCGGCTTGCAGTCGATTGAACAGCAACATGCGCAGAAACAACAGGTGAACGCCAAAACCTACATGAACGCGATAGACGCGCAGCCTGTACAACATGCGGCAACAGGGTTGGACTGGACGTCGCACGACCACACCGGCATCAGCGTTCCCGTGTACGCCATCGGCGCAGGCAGCGAACTTTTCGGCGGAAAATATGACAATACGGATATTCCAAAACGGATTTGCAAGGCTATGGGCGTAGCGTTTTAGTCATTGACGGATAGAAATAGTGCAATAACTTTTTTTATTGTTAGTTTTTTACGATATTTGCAAGTGATAAGACGATAAAATTAAATGATTTATTCCTGTTTTTATGCAAAAAATATTATGTACGACAATACTCTGTTTGCTCTTGTTCCCTTTGCCCTCAGGAGCGCAAACCATCAGGTGGCAAGAGCGCTCCGACCGTGTTTTTGTTTATGAAATCACGAACAAAGAAGCGGAAAAACTACTCAAGAGCCAACCCAAAGACAGCTTGATTCTGAAAATGCTGCACACGCCCCGAGGTTCTTTTTCCGGAGAATGGAAAGACCGTCCGAAACAGGGGCATTTCATCTTTGCGGAAATCAACCGGAATAAAGTCGGCTACCGCTATGCGCCGGTTATGCCTTTTCAAGTATTTCTTTTTAAGGAATATGGTGTGCTGACTTTGCAAGTAGTGGATGCGGAAGGAAATATCCGTAGCGACGCCAAAGTAAATATTCGGGGACGGTGGCGATTGTCCAATAAAAATATAAACTTTGATAAGACAAGCCGGACTTATACGATAGAGGATGATTCGGAAAACCTCAACCGACTGCTAATCGTTGAGTTGGATAAATTCAGGGCGATATTCAACTTATCGAAACACTTGGTTAATCCTTGGCATGGAGGATACGATTACCGAGGCAACGGTCCGAGTTTTTACAGTTATATGATTACGGATAAAAATAAATACAAACCGGGCGAAACGGTACGCTTCAAATCGTATGCGCTTTCGGGAAGCCGACGTCCGTTGAAAAGCGAACTGGATATTTGGATGCAAGCCGATAAATATAATTCTTTTAAGAAAATCAGCGTTTTGTCGCCCTATCATCCGGGAGGATATGCCGGAGAAGTGTTGCTGCATGATTCGTTAAAACTCAGGTTAGACAATCATTATGCGCTTCAATTGCGCGATAAAAAAGGGAAGATTGTGGCTTCCACTCGCTTCAAACAGGAAGATTATGAGCTTTCCGATAGCCGGATAGAAACCCGCTTAACTATGAATAACCACTATGCGCCCGATACCAATGCGATTGAAATAAAAGCCTTGGACGCCAACGGCTTGTTTTTGCAAGATATGCAAGCGGAAATTCTTGTCAAACGAGACGCGGTACTGGCGTCTTTGACCGACGTGTTGGTGTTGCCCGATACCTTGATGTATCAAAAAATTGATTTGGGGAACGATAAGCCCACTTGGGTGAATATTCCGCCGGATTTATTCGGCGAATCGAACTGCCGGTATAGCGTGGCAGTCAAAGCGCTTACTTACGACAATCAACGGCTTGAATCCCGCCAATCGGCTACATTTTATAAATCGAAATACGAGATTAGTTCTTCTACCCGTAACGATACAATTTGTTTTCAATGGAAAGAATTGGGACGGGAAAAACCGGTAACAGCGGAATTAAGGTATGACGATGCAAAAGAAGCGAAACGGATTGAACTTCCGTATGAAGAACCTTTTAATCAGGCTGTCAAAAGCTATGATTTTCGAATAGACTCCTTGTCGTACCGGCAATCATTCGAAACCGCCCGCCTGCATGCGCACTTGAATATTGCCGGTGGAATCGCCGCCGATTCGTTCCATGTCAAATTGATTAATCCCTTGAATCTGGAACTTTCTTGGTATATTTACCAAGGAAATACTCTTTTGGAAAAAGGTTCGGGAAAAGAATTTGACTTTCAATATCCGAATACCGATTTGGAGGTAACGCATTATGTGGAGATTTTTTACTTCATGGGAGGCACGGAACAAGCCTACCGGCGGACATTTGTCCCGAAAACTGAGTTTTTGGATGTGGCGATTGATTTGCCCAACCGCATCTACCCCGGACAATCGCTGGAAACAACGGTTACGGTAAAAAATCATTTGGGAAAACCGGTAAAAGACGTTGACCTTACGGCTTTTGCCTACAACAGTCAATTGGATCACAGTGTGCCGGATTTGCCTTATTACGGAGAGTCGCCACGGACGCGGGAACAACGGTCGAGTTATTCCCTTGATGAAAAAAAATATATGCTGAATGTTTCGCTCGATTATTTCTATTGGAATAAGCAAGCGCAATTGGACACGATGAAATATTATCAATTCACTTATCCTTGGAATAAACGCTTCCGATATACGGTGGATACGCCGGATTCCACCACGCAGTTTGCGCCCTACGTGATGAAAAACAGTGAAGCGGTAGCCATTTATGTGATTGAAGTCAACGGCAAACCGGTTTATTTTTCATGGACAAATCAGCCCAAAGCATACTCCTTTCTTGTCTCGGATACGGTAAAACAACAGATTACGCTTCGCCTGCACGACCGAGCGATAGTGTTGGATTCTATCCTTTTTGAATCGGGAAAGAAAACCATTCTCAGCCTCGACATGGATCATCTGCCGCCCAAAGTGAAAACGATTCGATTGGATACAAGGGATAAGAACGGAAATTATCATTTTACGCCTACAGAAAAAACGTCTTATCAGCGGTATATTTCCCGGATTCCGGTAAGCAAATTGTATAATTATACGTACCTGAAACAGGGAGATACAATTCATCCGGTGTTTCACCAATGCTTTCAATCCAATCGTTCCGAAGTATTGACAGGACCCCTTCCACAGGGTTTTATGAGCTACAATGAGGGCGTCAAATACCGGCACGAAGGCGGATTTTCCTACCGCTACGAAGACAATGTGGTGTATAAATATCCGCTCGAAACTTGTCCCGAAACCATTCGTTTTTCATCGACGAACCCAATAAATAACCTGAATGATTTTGCGCTTACCTCCAAAGTATTCAACCAAGCGATTAAAGATTGCCGTTTGGAAGCTCCTTGGTATCCAAAAAATATCCTCATTTCTCAAAGCGACATGAATTTAAATTTCAAACTGCCGGAACAACCCGATACCATCGGCGTATCGAATTTACTGTTGCGGGACGTCAAAACCAATCAAATACTCTATCCCAATCGCTTGGTGGGATCGGAGCGAAGATACAGCCACATTCCTCCGGCTACTTATGATGTGATTGCGCTGTATGACAATGGCAAATTTATCCGCTTCGATAGCCTGACGTTAAAATCTCACGCCTATACTGAGGTCAATATGGCGCGATTACCCTTGCAGGAAAAAGATTCTCTTTCAACCCAATGGCTTACGCTTCGGACAAAATTTCTTCCTGATTATACGGACAAGCCGTCAACAACGAATCGCCGAAGTTACAGCGAGCGATTTATTGGTCAATCGTTGAATAAATGGAATAGTGTGCGGGGAACGGTTAAAGATGAAACCGGCGAACCGCTCATTGACGTAGCCGTCTTTTTAAAAGGAACTCGTTACGGAACTGTTTCCAATTTGGACGGCTACTTCGAAATAGCGGTAGATGATAACGAAAGCGTTTTGGTTTTTTCTTATATAGGGTGTAAAACGAAAGAGGAATTCGTACTAATGGGGTCTGAAATCATAGTTACGCTTGAGGAAAAGGCACAAATGCTTACCGAATTTATTCGTATCGGATATGGCTCAATGGAGAAACATAGGGTCAGCTCTTATGTTTTCAGAACCAATGATGCATCGCAATCGCCGCCGGATAAAGTGGATGATGCTTCGGAAGCCGAAATACAAGCCGCTGAAGACAATCTCTACAACGAGTTGCTGCAACTGAACGGTCTGCGCTCCAATTTCTCCGATGTGGGATTCTGGGAACCCCGCCTTTACACCGACAAACTGGGAAAGGCGCAATTTACCGTTACCTTTCCCGACAACATCACGCAGTGGAATGCGGTCGTTTATGCCATGAACCGGAAACTGAATACCGGAACTGCCCGCAAAAATATCCAATCGTACAAACCACTGATGGCAGAACTGAAAAGTCCGTTATTCTTAATCGTCGGCGATTTGGCTTATTATGCCGGAAACATCCGCAATTATACCCGCGATAAAGAAATTGAAGGCAATGTCATTTTTACGCTCGGACAAGATACAACGCTCAACACCGCTGTTCGGTTTACATCGTCGCATCAGGAGAAAATGCAGGTTGCGCCGCAAACAACGGATAGCTTGACGGCGAACTTTTTATTCCAACGGGACGACGGTTATCAGGATGGCGAAGAACGCACGATTCCGGTTTTCCCGCAAGGAACTGAAATCGCCGACGGAACGCTGGATTTTTTGAAAAACGGCGACCAAAAAGAAATCACCGGCAATGAAGGCGAAGAAATTCGGGTTACGCTTTCGGAAAATCCCTTGGATATGTATGTGGACGCCGCTTATTCCCTGCAAAATTATCGTTACGATTGCAACGAACAACTGGCTTCTAAACTGATAGGACTGCTCAATTCCAAACTGTATCAACAATATGCGGAACAACCCTTTAAGCACGACAAGCGGGTGAATGAAATTATCAACCACTTGGTAAAGAACCGGAACGATGGTCAATTGTGGTCGTGGTGGGGAAATTCGTCGGCTACCAACTACTGGATGTCGGCGCACGTGATTCGCGCCCTGAACTTGGCGCAGCAAGCCGGTTATACCGTTAATCTCAACTTAACGACCATCGAGGAGGATTACATGGATATGAGGAGGTATCGAAACAGTTCTTTGCAGGACATTGAAATTCTCCACGCCCTGTCGGAGTCGGGCACAAAGCAAAATTACGAAGCCGCAGTTAACAGGTTTGAAAAACAAATTGCACGGCTCGAATTTGTTGCAGATTCCATTGCCCGTAAACAGAAAATAAAAAACACAACTTCTTATCTGAAAGAAAAATTGCTGTTGCTCGAAATACGGCAACGCCAAAATACAGGATATTCGTCCGACAGCCTGCTGAAATACCTGAA
>JAITPN010000070.1 GCA_031289415.1 Prevotellaceae bacterium
ATAAATAATATGGTTTATTCATTTAAAAATTAATAGACAATGAAAATAATTATGTGTATCTGCCTTTTAGCGTTGAGTAATGTTTTTTTATCTGCGCAAACATTGACTGTCAAAGTGGAAAATATTGAGCAGGTTAAAGGCAATTTATTAGTTGGCGTGTATAATAATGGAAAAGATTTTATGGAACTCCATTTCAAAGGTCGGGATGTAAAAATTACAGGCAAAACGATGACCGTAACGTTCCCCGATTTGCCGGAAGGAACGTATGCCATATCCGCTTATCAGGACATGAACGGCAATAAGCAGCTGGATAAAAATTTTCTGGGTATTCCGAAAGAAAAATACGCTTCGAGCAATAATATCGAAAAACCCGATTTCAAAAAATGCAGCTTTTCATTTCGTAGCGACACAACTTTGACTATCCGATTGCGATGAATCCAAAAAAACTGCAAACACCGTATGAGGTCATGCAATCCATGCTCGACCCGCTGGACGAAGCCTATCAGTCGCATGAAAATAAGAAGGACGGAACGATACAGTTCCATTTTTCCTGTCATGGTGAAATCTGTTCCTGCTATCTGAAAGCCAATGCGGGACATCTGACATTGCATACGGGCGAAACAGAAAATCCGACCGTCACATTACGTTGTCATTTTTTTCATTGGCTCGACTTGTCGTCCAAAAAATTGAATCCGGTGTGGGGTATGCTCACGGGAAAACTCAAATTCAAAGGCGACTTGTCATTTTTCAAGACGATTCCCGACGTGGATTATACTGTGATGGCGGCTGAAAAATTCGACCCGCCCACGCCGTTCGAGAAAAATCCGTCGAAACACTGGACTGTGCCGAAATCCGTTGTCATTGTCAATGCTTCGCCCCGCGCGAAAAACGGATATACCGATTTATTTGTTTCCCGTTTTGCAGATGGCTTAAAAGAAGCAGGCGCCCAAGTGGAACAAGTTTATTTGTCGCAACTGAACGTGAAAACGTGCGTCGGCTGCTGGCAGTGCTGGATGCAGGAAAAAGGCTGCGTATTCGACAAGACCGACGATTTCTTGACACTCTACGAAAAAGTTAATCAGGCAGATTTAATCGTTTATGCCTTTCCGTTATATGTGGACGGAATGCCGTCGATACTGAAAAATTATTTCGACCGTTCGGTGCGCAGGGTTTATCCGTACATCTGTACCGATTCCTGCAAAATGCGGCATCCGCGGCGCATCGTCCGCAAGCAACAGGCGATGTCCGTACTTTCCATTTGCGGTTTTCCGGAACGTTTGCAGTTCAAGGCTCTTGACGCTCATTTCAAAGCCATTTCTCATAATTTTCATATCCCGCTTGTAAGCGCTGTTTACCGTACGGGAGCGATGTTTTTGTTTAACAATCCGTTTTTTTACAAACAGCAGTCCCAAATTCTTGAACATACGCAAACCGCGGGACGCGAACTTGCATTATACGGGAAAATAAAGAAACGGACACTGCGAAAAATACAGCAGAAACTAAGTAGCCATTCGGAATTTGCTAAAATGTCGGATTATTTTTGGGAAAATAAAATCAAAAACCAGATAAATATACGTGATTATTAAATATCAAATTTTGATGATTTGAGAAACAAAAATCAGGGCATTGTTCCTGTTCCTGCTAAAATCGGCAATGGGCAAGACCCCAACAACAATTTATATTGGGGTTGCGGCTACGGCGTTCGAACTTATTTCAAAAGAAGCAAAGAATGGAAATTAATCCGCACGCAAAAAATAGATTCCGTCAGATTCGAAAGATTGGTTTTCAAGCATATTACCAAAAACTATTATTTAGTCGCCGATGCTTATAACGGGCAATACATAAAACAATGTACAAAAGACTTTCTCAGCAGCAGTGCCGGACAACTGAAAGATACATTACACATTGGGAATCAAACCATCGGAATAGCAGGCAATTCCTGTTTGCTCGCTTACGCCGGACACGACGGATTGATGGATTTTCACCTAACGGAAACCTATACTAATACCGATGCACGAACAAGAGACGTCATTATTCTTGCCTGTTACAGCAAGCGTTTTTTTTCTCCTTATTTACGAACGGCGAACGTCAATCCGTTAGTATGGACAACCGGCTTGATGTGTCCTGAAGCCTACACGCTGCACGACGCCATTACGGGATACGTGAACAATGAATCCAACGAACTTATCTGTACACGAGCGGCAAAAGCCTATTCCACTTATCAGAAATGTAGTGAAAAAGCCGCGAAAAATTTGCTGGTAACAAAATAAAAAATTATTTTAATAGAGTTTGGCACGATTTTTGCAGCATGTATTAATGAAAACAATTTTCATAGGTTTCTAAAGGTTTGGTTAGAGAGCGGAAGATGGACAGCAGTCTGTCTTCCGCTCGAATTTTAGGCGATAGCCATCTTTTGCCAAAGACAGATACGTGCCACAGCGGATTTTATCCCCACAGCCTCAATATTTACGTAAAAAGCTATGTATTAATGAAAACATAGCTTACAAAGATAGAAAAGACAAAATAGAATCTTGGCATAAGGAGTTTTGGCACGATTTTTGCAACATATATTAATGAAAACAATTTTCATAGGTTTCTAAAGGTTTGGTTAGAGAGCGGAAGATGGACAGCAGTCTGTCTTCCGCTCGAATTTTAGGCGATAGCTATCTTTTGCCAAAGACAGGTACGTGTCACAGCGAATTTTATCCCCACAGCCTCAATATTTGTGCAATCGACACAGCGGTAAAATCAAATTATCGCTGCTTTTTTTCCGCTCTTAGCAATGCAAAACTTGCAGTTCCGGAATTATTGTCGTACCTTTGTCGTGCAGCATATTTTTGAATTTTGTTTGTAAAAACAAATCTGCCAAGTTATTTAACTATAAACGAATGTCATTTCAAACACTCGGGCTTATCAAGCCTATTCTCAAAGCCATAGAAAAAGAAGGCTACACTATTCCCACTCCCATACAAGCAGCAGCCATTCCCATTGTACTGAAAGGGTTAGATTTATTAGGCTGTGCACAAACAGGCACAGGCAAAACCGCCGCATTTGCAGCGCCCATTCTTCAATTATTAAGTCAGCAAAATCCGCCGTCTGAACGCAAGCGTAAAATCCGCAGCTTGATAGTAACCCCCACGCGCGAATTGGCAATCCAAATCGGCGAAAGCGTCAGCACCTACGGCAAATACACTGCGCTCACCAGCACCGTTATTTTTGGCGGAGTAAACCAAGCGGCACAGGTAAACGCCCTGCGCCACGGCGTGGATATATTGGTCGCAACGCCCGGCAGATTGCTCGATTTGATGAATCAAAAAATTATCTCCCTGAGCGATGTGGAGATTTTTGTGCTCGACGAAGCTGACCGTATGCTTGATATGGGCTTTATTCACGACATCAAAAAGTTGTTGGCTGTGTTGCCCCTCAAAAAGCAATCGCTGTTCTTTTCAGCCACCATGCCGCCCGAAATCGTCAAACTTTCGCAAAGTATCTTGCACAATCCTCAAAAGGTGGAAGTTACGCCTGTTTCATCAACGGCGGATACCATTCAGCAGTTCATTTATTTTGTGGATAAGGAGAATAAATTGCCTCTGCTGATTGATATTTTAAAAAATCGGAACATCGAAACGGTACTCGTGTTCACCCGCACCAAACACGGAGCGGACAAAGTTGTGCGGGTGTTGCAAAAGAATAAAATCAAAGCCGAAGCAATACACGGCAACAAGGCTCAAAACGCACGACAGCGGGCGCTCAGCAGTTTTAAAGACAAAAGTATCCGCGTGCTGGTGGCTACGGATATTGCGGCGCGAGGCATTGATGTGGACAACCTGCAATATGTGATTAACTTTGAGTTGCCCAACATCCCCGAATCGTATGTGCATCGCATTGGGCGCACAGGGCGTGCGGGAGCGGAAGGAACGGCGTATTCGTTCTGCAATGCGGAAGAAAAACCATACCTGAAAGACATCGAAAAATTAATAGGGAAGAAAATCCCTGTGGTGGACAACCACGACTACCCCTTGATAGACAACAATCCTGTGAAACCCGTAAAGCAAGAGCGCCCGCCTCGCAATGCGGCAAAGAAACCCGCCGCCGCCCGACGGCACAGGTAACATGACGTTGTTTAAACGAAATCCTTACTCTCTCGTCCTTCCGAATTTACGATTTGGAAGTGTTGAGTATCAGCTCCTGTAATGTAAAAAAATCAATCAAAACAACGGTAAAATCATTTTATCGCTGTTTTTTTGCAAAATTCCTGAAATACAAATCACAATAATCAAACAAATCACAATAAAATCACAGTTCAGACAATACCCCGCATGATGTGAAATTTGACAACCAAAGTGTATTCATTTTCCATTATTCATGTATTTTTCTTAAATTTGCGGCATGAATATTTAACTTTAGAAAAGAATCAATGGAAGAAAAGAAAAAGTACTACACGGGTTTAACCGATAAAGAAGTTTCCGTAAGCCGCGAACAGTATGGAGACAACCTGCTTACGCCTCCCCGCCGCGAATCGCTGTGGAAATTGTATTTCGAGAAATTTGAAGACCCGATTATCCGAATCCTGCTGATAGCCGCCGTGCTGTCGTTGGCTATCGCGTTTGTGCACTGGCAGTTTGCCGAAAGCATCGGTATCTTTTGCGCCATATTTCTGGCTACAGGCATCGGTTTTTGGTTCGAAATGGACGCCCACAAAAAGTTCAATATCCTGAACAAGGTGAACGACGATACGCAGGTGAAAGTCATGCGCAACGGCAATGCTTGCGCTGTGCCGAAGAAAGACGTCGTCGTGGGCGACGTCGTGCTGATTGAAGCCGGCGAAGAAGTGCCTGCCGACGGCGTACTGCTTGAATCGGTAGCCTTGCAGGTAGACGAATCGTGCCTGACAGGCGAGCTGGTAGCCGACAAAACAACCGACGCCGCGCAATTTGACGCCGAAGCCACCTATCCGTCGAACCACGTCCTGCGCGGCACGATGGTGCGCGACGGACATGCCGTGTTCCGCGTACGTTGCGTAGGCGACGCCACCGAATTTGGAAAGGTAGCCAAACAATCGACCGAAATGCCGAGCGAAGAAACACCCCTCAACCAGCAACTCGATAAACTGGCAAAACTCATTGGCGTTGTCGGCTTTGTACTTGCCATACTGTCGTTCGGCGCACGTTTCGTGAAAGATATTGCGTGGGGCGAGGTGGTTTATACTTCGTCGCAATTCTACCTGCTGTGCGCGGCGCTCGTGTCCATTTTCCTGTCGGGCATTAAAATATGGCTGCCTATTGTATATGACGCTTTTGAATTTTTTGGGAAAGAAAAAGAAATGCCCGATGCGGTCAAAACACGGAGTTGGTACGTATGGTTGGGCGCAGCCGCCGTGCTGTTCGCCGTGCTGTGCGGCGCAGGCTGGCTGTGCGGCATCCATCCGCTGCTGCTGACGTCGTGGGTTACCATTGATCAGGCGGCAACGCTGCTGCAATACCTCATGGTGTCGGTAGCGCTGATAGTCGTAGCCGTACCCGAAGGACTGCCGATGAGCGTTACCCTCAGCCTCGCGCTGAGCATGCGGAAAATGCTGCGGACAAACAACCTCGTGCGCAAAATGCACGCCTGCGAAACGATGGGCGCAACCACCGTGATATGTACCGACAAAACCGGCACGCTGACGCAAAACAGAATGCAGGTGTCCGACATGTTTTTCTGCGGACTCGAAAAAGGGTTGGACGACTCCCGCCTGAGCCGCATCATAAAGGAAAGCATTGCCGTCAACACAACCGCATATCTGGACTATTCGGACGAAAAAAAGATTACGACGTTGGGCAACCCTACGGAAGGCGCACTGCTCCTCTGGCTGCACGAACAGCACGAAGACTATCTTGCCGTCAGGGAATCGTTTGAAATAACGGCGCAGCTTTCTTTTTCGACCGAACGTAAATATATGGCTACCGTAGGCTTTTCGCCCGAATTGAAGCAAAAAGTACTTTATGTAAAAGGCGCTCCCGAAATCGTAATGGGTTTGTGCAGCTCCACAGGCTGCGCCATTACGCCCGACGAAATACAGCGCCAATTAACCCAATACCAGAATCAGGCAAAACGGACGCTGGCTTTCGCCTACCGCTTTTTGGACGCCGGCGAAACCACCGTTCTTGACGGAAATGCGGTAGGTGTGCAAGACATGATTTTGTTGGGCGTTACGGCAATTTCCGACCCTATCCGCGAAGACGTGCCGGCTGCCATAGCCGTGTGCCACGACGCTGGCATTCAGGTTAAAATTGTAACAGGCGACACACCCGGCACGGCAAAAGAAATAGGTCGCCAAATAGGCATTCTCTCCGCCGCCGCAACCGATAGGGAAGTGATTACCGGCGTAGAATTTGGCAAAATGAGCGACGACGAGGCGTTGCAACGGATTCCGGACATGAAAATCATGTGCCGGGCGCGTCCGAACGACAAGCAACGCTTAGTAACGCTGCTCCAGCGGCAGGGCGAAATTGTAGCCGTAACCGGCGACGGCACTAACGACGCGCCCGCGCTCAACTATGCCCACGTAGGGCTTTCGATGGGGTCGGGCACAACCGTGGCGAAAGAAGCCAGCGACATTACGCTGATTGACGACTCGTTCAGCAGCATCACCAATGCCGTACTTTGGGGACGCTCCGTGTACCGGAACATCCAGCGTTTCATCCTTTTCCAACTCACCATTAATGTGGCTGCCCTTATCATTGACTTTATCGGCGCGCTGTCGTGGGGGCAGTTGCCGTTGACCGTAACGCAGCTTCTTTGGATAAACCTTATCATGGATACGTTTGCCGCCGGTGCATTGGCGTCGCTCCCGCCCGACAAAAAAGTGATGCGGGAAAAACCGCGCAACCGCAACAGTTTTATTGTAAGTAAAAGCATGGCAAACATCATATTCGGAACAGGCATCAGTTTCGTGGTTATACTGTTGGGGCTACTTTTCTTTTTCGAAAGAAACGACATGTTTCACACGGGCGAAGCCGGTTTATCAATCAAAGAACTTACGGTGTTCCTGACGCTGTTCGTGATGTTGCAATTTTGGAACATGTTTAATGCAAAAGCTTTCGCCAGCGGGAAATCGGCTTTCTATCAATTACGCAATAGTTACGGCTTTATTTTAGTAGCATTGGCAATTTTAGCCGGACAAATCCTGATAGTACAGTATGGCGGTAGCGTATTCAGAACCTGTCCGCTGACCCTTCAGGAATGGCTCGCCATCTTCGGATTGACGTCCGCCGTCCTGTGGATAGGCGAATTGGGCAGATTATGGAAAAAAATGATTGCGGCTTCAAAATAAATAATTACCTTTGTATTCATCTAAATACAGAAATTTGATGCTTTGAGAAACAGAAGTGTATTTGAAAACAAATGTAAACCGCCATCGCAAAGGGACATAAAAACAAGTAGAAAAAAATGAATAAAGAGAACATTAGACTTTATAAATCGTTCTTTGACGCCATTGTTCATTTCATCAGAAGCGAAGAAAATGAGCAGGTAGAAGTTTGGTTTGCACGCGAACTGCAAAACATATTGGGTTACGCCCGTTGGGAGAATTTTTTAGTTGCAATCCATCGAGCGGTCGATTCTTGTAACACACAAAAAATCAACGTAGATGATCATTTTCGTGAGGTCACGAAAATGATCGAAATCGGCAAAGGTGGAAAGCGTGAAGTGAGCGATTATATGCTCACTCGTTATGCCTGTTACCTGATTGCCCAAAATGGCGACCCGAAAAAAGAAGAAATTGCTTTTGCTCAAAGTTATTTTGCTATCCAAACCCGTAAAGCAGAACTGATAGAAGAACGGTTAAACTCGCTGTCGCGTTTGGAAACACGAGAAAAATTGCGTGCTGCGGAAAAACAACTTTCTCAAAACATTTACGAACGCGGAGTGGACGATAAAGGGTTTGGAAGAATTCGTTCAAAAGGCGATACAGCATTGTTTGGAGGTTATACCACCGAAGATATGAAAAACCGTTTGGGTGTGAAATCAAGCCGTCCGTTAGCTGACTTTTTGTCGACTTTGACGATTGCCGCCAAAAATCTGGCAACCGAAATGACCAATCATAATGTGGAAGAAAACAATCTGATGGGCGAACCGTCAATCACCGTTGAACATGTACAGAATAACACCACCGTTCGAGAAATGTTGGGAAAACGAGGCATTAAACCCGAAAATCTACCTGTTGCCGAAGACATCAAAAAGTTGGAACGGCGAACCGCAAGCGATGAAAAGAAAATTGAACAAACAACAAAGAAATTACCGAAACAATAATCCAACTTGCAAAATGTCTGAATGGTGAGTTTAAGGTGATTTGGAAATACAAAAAAGAAAGACAATGAAAACAGGAATAAATAATGCAGTTAAAACCTGCACGGACAAGATTGCGGCTTCAAAATAAATAATTACCTTTGTATTCATTAAATACAGAAATTTGATGTTTTGAGAATCAAAAGTGTATTTGAAAACAAATGTAAACCGTTCCCGCAAAGGGACATAAAAAAAGGAGGGAAAAATGAAAGCAAATAATAACAAGGCAGGCATAGCCTGCACAGATAAAGCGAACGAGGTAGAACCTTGTCCGAGCGGAGTAGAGGTATCATTGAGTTAACAGCAGAATAAAAAAACGCAATTAAAATATATAAATGTATGAGTGAATTAAAAATTATCGCAACCATTGTTGCGAAACTCGAATTTCAAAAAGAATTAGAAAATGTGTTCTACACATTGGTCGATGCAAGCCGGAAAGAAGCCGGAAACATATCTTACGATTTGCATCAGGATATTAACAATCCTTTGAAGTACATTATTTTGGAGGTCTGGAAATCACAGGATGCTATTGATGAACATAACGAAAGCATTCATTTTAAATCCTTTGTTTCTTTGATTAAAGGAAAAATAGACAGCCTGACTGTTGATGTAGTTACAAAAACTAAGGCATGAAAGAAATAATGTTTTTAGCCGCGTCAGCTATTGCTTTAGGCGGTACGGCACAGGCGCAGAGCAATGAAAAAATTCTCGTTGCCTACTTTTCGTGGAGCGGCAACACTCTCGAAATAGCAAAACAGATTCAAAAGCAAACCGGCGGCGATTTGTTTGAAATCACTACGGCAACGCCCTATCCCGCGGACTACAACGAATGTGTGACGCAGGCGAAAAAAGAACAGCAAGCCGACGTCCGTCCGCCACTCGCAACCGAAGTAAAGGACATGGCGGCTTACGACGTGGTTTTCGTCGGCTATCCCAATTGGTGGGGCAGTATGCCGATGGCGTTGTTTACCTTTTTGGAAAAATACGACCTGAGCGGTAAAACCGTCATTCCGTTCTGTACGCACGGTGGTGGACGTTGGGGTCGCAGCGTGGGCGACCTGAAAAAGCTATGTTCGACGACTACCGTTCTCGAAGGGCTTGCGATTAGCGGCAACATGGCAAGGCGCTCAAAAGACGACGTAACGCAATGGCTGCAAAAAATCGGAATAACAAACAAAAGATGAAAACTTCTAAAATTATCATTACAACATTGGCAAGCATTTGCTTCACCTTGTTTTTAAACAATTTAAACGCACAAAATATGAACACACAAAATTTAAGTATTTTTCCTAAAGGCAACAAAGCTCCCGCCGACTGGTTTACAGGCACGGTTTGGGTACAGCCTTTGGTCAATCCCGACGAAATGGAAAACCTGTATGCCGTTGGTAGCGTAACCTTTGAAGCGGGCGCAAGAACGCATTGGCATGGCGCGTCGCACGACAGCCGTTTCGTTCACATTGCCATTACCAATATGGCAAACGGAAACAACGTAACGTGGATGTTGCCTGTTACGGACGAAGAATATAAAAGCGTAAATAAATAATAAATAAGAGCATGAAAAAAATAACCATCACTGCAAGGGACAAATAACATTAAAATAAAAAATAATATGAAAATTAAAAAATTAATCATTTTAGGACTGCTCACAGTAGCAGCAGGCAGTTGCAAACATGCAACGGGCAAACAGGCGGGAACAGTTGAAACAGATGCAATTCAAACAACATCTACAACTGAAGATTATTTAATAAAAGAAAGTTCCGCAGGACAATTTACAATTGGGCAGCAAATACCATTTCCTGCCGACAATATCCAAAAAAAGTACCTGACCCGAACAACGGAAGAGGGCGAAACAGAAGAACCTGTTTATGTGGTAACAGAAAATGAACAGGAAATTTTGCTCATCACACCCGAATATGATTATGAAACAGAGGTATTTAATAATAAAATTGGAGAAATAATTATACTGTCGGACAAATTCAAAACTACCGCAGGAATTGGCGTAAATTTCACAATAGAAGAATTTGTAGAAAAATATCCTGATTTTCACATTTGGTACACTTATGTAAGCGGTATGTATGTTATAGAAACAGGAAGTATAAATAATGTTCAATTCCTTTTGGACGAAAACGATTTTACAGGCAAGTTAGAAATATCAGACGAGATTACAACGCTTAAATTATCTGATTTTAACCCAAATGCCAAAATTATACAAATAAGAATAATATGAAAATACTGTTGACAAATAATAGCCATCCCGCAGGGGACACAAAAAGGAAAGACGATGAGTAAAAAAGAAATCATCACCGAGCATTGTCTGAACTATGATTTTCAAATGATTTATATGATGAATATGACAAGAATAAATCATAAAAATAAAAATCTGATAAAACAATTAAAATAAAATTTAAAAATGACCAACTATGTTACAAAGATTTTTTAGAATAATTGCAGCTTCAAAGCTGTTTTATGTATTGATACTCGTATCAATATTTGCCTCGTGCTTCACGGTAGCAGGCAAAACCCTGTTTACCGAATACCGTACGGACAATACGTTATTTTACGTCATTGACCTGCTCGTTACCCTCTTTTTTACGGCGGAAGCGCTTATCAAAATAGGCGCGTTAGGCAAAAATGCCGGTCAATATTTCAGCGACGGATGGAATCTGTTTGATTTCCTCATTACGCTGATTTGTATTGCGTCGGTCATATTTGCCGACCCTGTTTTCGACCTTTTCGGCATATTACGAATTGCACGGCTTTTTTCGACCGTGCCAAAACTCAAACTGTGGGCAAGTACATTGCTCAGAAGTTTGCCTTCCATTTCGTATGTCTTTTTGTTTTTGATAATACTTTTCTTTGTGTATGGCGCAATCGGCGTGTTCATATTTGCCGAAAACGATCCGTTTCATTTCGGATCGCTGCCGCGCTCGCTGCTTTCGCTGTTCCGAATTATTACGCTGGAAGACTGGACGGACATTATGTATCAGAATATTTTCGGCTACGGATACTATCCCGAAACGGTGTACGGCTATGGAAACGCCGACCTGCATCCCGCCGACCACCCGCTTCTTATAGGCGCTACGGTTTACTTTGTGTCGTTTGTGCTGCTCAACGTATTTCTTATCCTGAACATGTTTACAGGCATTGTGTTGAGCGCCATTCAGGAAATAAAAGTTGAGTTGGAAGAAGAAATTCACAAAAAACATATCGAAACCGTTATCGGCGACAAGGAGGAAATTAAAAACACGCTGCCCAAAATTTCTGCCGGCAAATTAGATGCGCTAACCGAACAACTTATCGACATTCAAAATATTATTATTGATTTAAAATCAGAATTAGAATTAAATAAAAAATAAACAGCCATGATATTCGAAAAACAAACAATAGAGCTTGACGCTGCAAAATACGATATTTCCAAAATAACCATTGGTTTAGGTTGGAAAATGAAAGAAAAAACCGTG
>JAITPN010000106.1 GCA_031289415.1 Prevotellaceae bacterium
AGCGTAATAAACATATTTGCCCGCGCCATGCCGATACGTTGAATGGCGTTTACATAAAAGAGAAACGACATCACCGAAGGCAACAACGCCAGCAATACCAACGGATAAAAATCGCCGAACGAGAAGACGAAATAGCCAAACCGTCCGTAATTAGACAAGCTGAACGGCAGGAACAGCAATGCTCCTATGACATTTTGGTACAGCACCACCGTAAACATGTTATAGGAAACCGTCAACTTTTTTACGATTAATGAAAAACCGTTGGCAGCCCCCACGGCAAGAAGCAGCAACAGTACACCGTTCAAATTTATTTGCAGCGACATGCCTTCGCCCGATAGCGTAACAAGAACTCCCGCCACCGCTACCACCGTTCCGAAAATATTCAGCATGCTTACTTTTTCTCTATAAACCAACACACCGAGCAGCAGGGCAAATATCGGAATAGTTGAAATAATCACAGATGCGGTAGTCGGCGTCGTTAAGCGAATACCGTTTGTTTCGCCCAGAAAATAAAGGAACGGCTCAAACAGCGCCATCAATACGATCCATTTCAGGTCGCGGCGGTGTATGCGCTGTAATTTACCCAAGCCGAGCGAAATAAAAAACAGCACTACCGCTGCAATGCCAAGCCTGATGGTTAGCAATGTATAGGATGGCATTCCGACGGCAAGCAGCTGGTCTACCCACACGAACGACATACCCCAAAAAATCACGGCAAGCAAAAGTCCGGTATATATCCGTCCGTTATGTTTCATCGTATTACCGAATATCTAAATTGAGCGCTTGTTTTAGTTTCTCTACTTCAGGATATTGCTGTACAAGAAAATTAAATTTTTCATCGTGCGTATAAAGGCGTGTACTTTCGATTTCCGTTGCTTCAGCTATGGTTACTTCCAACGTAATGTGGTTGTTTTGCAACTTGCTGCGCAGTATATTCAGGATTTCAGCCGCTTTGTGTTCCTCTATCCATTTTTTTTGCACATCGTTTAGTACCGTAAAACACACTACATTATCGGCTTTCAACATAGGCGTGGTTTCTTTCAATGCCATTGCCAAACGCATCATACTTGGTTCTGCTGCAATATGCGTAATTAACACATCCCATGCTTCTATAAATTGTTCTTGCGTAAACAGTTCGTTTTTTTCTTCCGTTTTTTGCGCAGGACTTTCCTCCGGCTTCGTTTTTTGAGTCAGTGCATTTTTTAATGAAAATGTTTGAGGCATTTGAGGCGCTGTGTCGGTCGTATTATTGGCAGGAGCATTAACAGGCGAGGCTGTGGTTGCGGTAGCCGGTACATTTGCCGTTGCGGCGGTCGGCAGTTCGGTTACTTGTTCACTGTCGTTTTTTTTTTCGGCGTCAATATTCGATAGGCGTACCAATGCCAATTCTATATGTAACCGCGGATTGCCGCTCATTTTATAGTGCATTTCGCAGGCGTTGGTAAGTTCCAATGCCTGAAATAGAAACGACTGCGACGCTTGCGCAGCCTGCGCTTCGTAGCGTTTTGCCACCGCATCGCTCACTTCGAGTAGCGGCAACGTGCGCGGATCTTTACACATCAGCAAATCGCGGAAATGAGCACTTAAACCCGCTACAAAATGCTGTGCATCAAAACCTTTTGCCAGCACTTCATCAAACAACAGCAAGGCGTCGGCATACCGGTAATTTACAAAATGGTCGGTAAGTTTGAAAAAGTATTCGTAATCGAGCACATTCAAGTTTTCGATGACATTGGCATACGTGAGGTTATTGCCGCAAAAGGCAACCGCCTGATCATAGATTGACAAGGCGTCGCGCATGGCGCCGTCGGCTTTTTGTGCAATCACATTCAGCGCTTCAGGCTCAGCTTTCACGCCTTCTTTCTCCGCAATATCCGCAAGGTGTTTCACCATATCATGCACCGAAATACGGTTAAAATCGTAAATCTGGCAACGCGACAATATCGTAGGCAGTATTTTGTGCTTTTCCGTAGTCGCTAAAATAAAAATGGCGTGTGCCGGCGGCTCTTCCAATGTTTTCAGAAACGCATTGAATGCGCTCTGCGACAGCATGTGCACTTCATCAATAATATATACTTTGTATTTACCTACTTGCGGCGGAACGCGCACTTGTTCGGTCAAAATACGGATTTCGTCCACACCGTTGTTTGACGCTGCATCCAACTCATGAATGTTAAATGAACGGTTTTCGGCAAACGAGCGGCACGACTCACATTCGCCGCATGCTTCCATGGCAGGCGTGAGGTTTTGGCAATTAATGGTTTTTGCAAAAATGCGTGCGCAAGTGGTTTTTCCCACGCCGCGCGGTCCGCAAAACAAATAGGCATGCGCCAAATGTCCGCGCAAAATAGCATTTTTCAAGGTTGCGCCAATGTTGCCTTGTCCCACCACCGATTCGAAAGTCAGCGGACGGTATTTTCTTGCCGATACTACAAATTGCTCCATGATTTGCAAAGGTAAGAGTTTTTTCTTGGAATAAAAAATAATTGCTACCTTCGTGCTTGAAAATGTAGTTTATGTATAAAAAAATACTTATCACAGGATGTAATGGGCAGTTGGGGCGCGACCTGCAAGCAGCAGCAGCACGGTATAGCGCACTGCAATTACTGTGTACGGACGTGCACAACTTGAATCTTACCGACAATCGCGCCGTAATGGATTATGCGACGGCACACCATCCCGACTTTATCATTAATTGTGCGGCATATACTGCCGTGGATAAAGCGGAAGACGAAGAAGAAAAAGCGTTTGCCGTGAATAGTTTGGCTGTGCAAAACCTTGCCTGCGCTGCCGAAAAAACGAATGCCCGCCTCATTCACATTTCTACCGATTATGTATTCGACGGACGACACGCTGACCCATACGCCGAAGACGATTGTACCAATCCGCAGTCAGCGTATGGACGGAGCAAACTTGCGGGCGAAAAAGCAGCCTTGTCGCACTTGCAAACGATGGTGGTACGCACGGCTTGGCTCTACACTGCCGAAGGTAATAATTTTGTAAACACCATGCTGCGCCTTGGGGCTGAACGTACAGACGTCAACGTGGTAAACGACCAATACGGCTCGCCCACTTACGCTGCCGACCTCGCAGAAACCTTGCTTTGCATTATTGATAAAGTAACACACCGAGAAAAGTTGTTCACGCCGGGTATTTATCATTACACCAACGAAGGCGTATGTTCGTGGTACGATTTTGCACAACGCATTATGCAACTTGGGCAACGCCGCTGTACCGTACATCCGATAACCACAGCCGAATACCCGACCAAAGCCGTGCGCCCACAATACAGCGTACTGAGTAAAGAAAAAATTAAAACAAACTACGGTATTGTTGTTCCCACATGGGATGAAGCATTGCAGCGGTGTATGAGGTTAATAACCGATAAATAATATATGACTTGAATGTACGCGCTGAATTATATTATGCCACATTCAATTGTTGTACCGTAAGGCGGTGTAGCTTTTCTTGTACATAATCAAGGGTTATGTGCAGCGCTTTTTGTCCGTTCGACGGCAGGTCATACATGGCGTCAATCATCACGGTTTCGCAAATGGAGCGCAGCCCGCGTGCGCCGAGTTTAAATTCCACAGCCTTGTCCACGATATAATCCAATGCGTCATTATCGAACGAAAGCGTAATACCATCTAACGCAAACAAATGAATATATTGTTTTGTAATGGCATTCTTCGGCTCGGTGAGAATACGCCGTAATGCTTTATGGTCTAATGGCTTTAGATATGTAATGATGGGTAGCCTTCCGATGATTTCAGGTATCAGTCCGTAATTTTTCAAATCGGTAGGCGACACATATTGCAATAGATTCAGACGGTCAATGTGCGCTGTTTTCTGCGATGCGCCATAGCCTATTGCTTGTGTGTTGAGGCGTTGTCCGATTTTACGTTCGATGCCTTCAAAAGCGCCGCCGCAAATAAACAATATATTTTTGGTGTCCACCGCTATCATTTTCTGTTCGGGATGTTTGCGTCCGCCTTGCGGGGGAACGTTGACTATCGTGCCTTCCAGCAATTTGAGCAATCCTTGTTGCACCCCTTCGCCCGACACGTCGCGCGTAATCGAAGGATTGTCGCTTTTACGGGTAATTTTATCTATCTCATCAATGAACACAATGCCTTTTTCAGCAAGTTTTACATTGTAGTCGGCGCTTTGCAGCAGGCGCGACAGGATACTTTCCACATCTTCGCCCACGTACCCCGCTTCAGTAAGCACCGTAGCGTCCACAATGGCGAACGGAACTTTCAGCATCCGCGCAATCGTTTGCGCCAACAAAGTTTTTCCCGTACCGGTTTCGCCCACGAGCAGGATGTTCGATTTTTCGATGTCCATATCCTCTCCTTTCGATTGATTGATGCGTTTGTAGTGGTTGTACACCGCCACCGCAATATATTTCTTCGCATCATCCTGCCCAATCACATATTGGTCAAGAAAAGCAGTGATTTCGCGGGGCTTCAACAAATTCGTTATTAATTCTTTTTCAGGCTGTTGAGTATTTTGGGGCAACATTTCGGCTGAAAGCAGGCTGGCGTTATGCAGGCAGTCGTTGCAAATGGCGGCATTATGCCCTTCAATGAGCAACGGCACTTCGTGTTGTTGACGTCCGCAAAAGCTGCAATGATGATTTGTAGATTCTTTTTTCGCCATGAGTTTACGACTGTGGTTTTATTTTTTTCAACACTTCGTCAATCATGCCGTATTCGAGCGCTTCCTGCGACGACATCCAATAATCACGGTCAGCGTCTTTTTCAATTTGCGCTACGTCTTTGCCCGAATGTAAGGCGATAATCTGGTAAAGTTCGTGTTTAATTTTCACAATCTCGCGGGCTGTGATTTCAATATCGGAAGCCTGCCCCTCAGCGCCGCCCATCGGTTGATGTATCATCACCCGTGAATGGGGTAACGCGGTGCGGTTGCCTTTGCAGCCCGCCGTAAGCAATATCGCGGCAAAGGAAGCCGCCATTCCGGTGCAAATGGTCGCCACTTTCGACGAGATGAGCTGCATCGTGTCGTAAATGCCCAAACCCGCATACACCGACCCGCCGGGAGAATTGATGTATATTTGTATGTCTTTCGACGCATCGGCTGATTCGAGAAACAACAACTGCGCCTGAATAATATTTGCCACATCATCGGTAATAGGCACGCCGAGGAAGATGATGCGGTCCATCATCAACCGTGAAAATACGTCCATTGTGGCTATATTCAACTGCCGTTCTTCAATAATAGTAGGACTGATTGCCCAATTATACATTGAATTGTAGCGATGCAGCGCCAGACTGCTGATGCCGGCATGTTTTACGGCATATTGTGTAAATTCGTTCTGCTTCATTTTTGTTCGTATAATTTATGTAATTCATCCAGCGTGGTCGCTTTTTCGTCGAGCGTAACTACGCTACGGATATAGGCTACCACTTTGTCTTCTTCCACTTTTTCGTAGATGCGTTTCAGTTCCTGTTCGTTATTCAGAATACTTTCGGC
Organism: Prevotellaceae bacterium; assembly: GCA_031289415.1. Lineage (GTDB taxonomy): Bacteria > Bacteroidota > Bacteroidia > Bacteroidales > UBA932 > JAIRLC01. The sequence goes on from JAITPN010000106.1 coordinate 5,497, forward strand.
ATAGTGGTTAATTTGTTCGTCGGGCGCATTATGAAGCCCATACATCGAAAACTGATAACGCGCCATTTTTCGTGCATGGTCGCGCATATCGTCGTCGGTTACTTGCAACGCCTGTTCTTTGGTGATGTATCCGCGAATCATTTGCCAACGCAGGTCGTCGGCAAAGGCGGCGAAATCTTTGTCCACTTGCTCTGTGGTGATTTTACCCTCGTTGGCATACAGCAGCCACCGTTTCAAAAAGTCGTCGGGCAACGGCAACTGCGCTTTTTTCAATGCTTCGTTGCGGGCGTCAAGCATAAAGCGGTATTCGCTTTCCTGCTCATATTCGCCGGCGATGCGGGCGTCCGCTTTTTGGTTAAATTCGGCTTCGCTTGTCACCACGTTTTCTCCAAAAATGCGGTCGTATAAATCCTGATTTAATTCTGCCTGTTTAAAACGTTTAACTTCGGTAATCAACACCGTAAATACCGGTTCAAAATTGACGAGTTCTTCTTTCTTCGCGTTCAGCATTGCCGCCAAGTCGGTGTCGTTTGTAAATGTAGCTTTCACGTCCACCTCCAACGCGTCGCCTACTTTTGCGCCGATAAAAGGTTTCTTGCGAGCCGCATCTTCAATCGTTTTCAGCGAGATGTAGCTATTTTCAATGACACGTTCGCCTTGCGTAAGCGTGGCTTTGATAAAATCGTCCGCTTCGGCGGTTTCGGCGTCAACCAAATTACCGTATTGGCGCAAGACATTGTCTTTGTATTTGTTCCTGTCTTCATCCGTAATCGTAATCTTATAATAAGGTACTTTATCGACATTCGTAAACTTGACGTCAATTTTCGGGGCGATGCCTATGTCGAACTTAAAATCCAACTCATCCGGCGCGTTCCAATCAATCGGCTTATGCTCGGTTTCGTTCGGCAGCGGCTCGCCGAGCAAATGCAGTTTATTTTCTTCGATATGCTTGTTCAGGCTTTCGGAAACGATGTTTTGTACTTCGTCGAACAACGCCGCTTTGCCGTGCATTTTTTCCACGATGCTCATGGGCGCCATACCCGGTCGGAAGCCTTTAATTTCGGCTTTCCGGCGGTAGTCGTTCAGATTTTTTTTCACACGCGGCTCATAGTCTGCTTTTTCAATCGTCAGCGCTATTGTAGCGTTGAGGTCATCAAGGTTCTTTTGAGAGATTTTCATTATAATTTTTTTTACTCAGTGCGGGCAAAGGGACTCGAACCCCCACGCCATAAGGCACCAGCTCCTAAGGCTGGCGCGGCTACCAATTACGCCATGCCCGCATAATTTAAGGGCGCAAAGGTACGAAAAAAAAATGAAATCTAATAATATTGGCAAAAAAGGGCTAAAATAATGTGATTTGCATCTTGTTTTATAAATCATTTCCAACTTTCAGTTTATTTTTTTACCTTTGTATCCATTAATACCTTATATAAATGCCGAAGTGATGGAATGTTTTTATATAATACCGTGCCAAATCCTTTCCCCGCAAGGGAAAAAGCCGTATTTTTGTACCGCATACCGCAACTTATTATCCCCTTATATATTTAAAAAAAACGCGTCGAACGGAAAACATACCGGCAATTTTGTCCAAAAAAGCCCAAATTGCACCTACTTTTCGGAAATCGGTAGCTACCTTTTTCACGTATGAATATAAAATTCAAGTACAATCCTTTAAAATTAAATGATATGACAACAAAAATAAACAAATGGATGGTAGCCATAGCGTTGCTTCTATAGGCGACGACGGTACGTTTACTATTACCGTCGCTGCCAACAATGCTACGCTCTCCTGTGCGGAAAAAATGTAAATTTTGCAAAAAAAGTTACAAATAAATTTGGATTATATGATTTTTCTTTGTACTTTTGCAAATAACGAAGTACGATAAAACAGCGTGAGCACCTTATATCCATTAAAATTTAAGCCGCAACATAAGGACACCGTATGGGGCGGGCAGCGATTGAATACGTTGATGAACAAACATTTTCCGACTGATAAAAAAATAGGAGAAAGTTGGGAATTGTCGGGCGTACCGGAACGATTATCGGTCGTAACCAACGGCTATCTGAAAGGCAATAATCTCGAAGAATTGGCTGAAATATACATGGGCGAATTGTTGGGCGACAAAGTATATGAACAATTTAACATCGAATTTCCGTTACTCGTTAAATTTATTGACGCCGCCGATATGCTGTCGGTACAAGTGCATCCCGACGATGCTACGGCTGCCGAACGCCACAATGCGTACGGCAAAACAGAAATGTGGGTTGTGCTGGCTGCCGACGAAGGCGCAGGCGTTTACGTCGGATTGAACGAAAACCTTACGGCGCAAACTTTCTACAAACATACGCAGAACGGCACACTGCCCGAAGTGTTGCATTTCGAAGCGGTTGCGCCCGGCGATGTGTTTTTTATTCCTTCAGGCACTATACATGCTATCGGGAAAGGCGTGTTGTTGGCGGAAATACAGCAAACGTCCGATGTTACATACAGAATTTACGACTGGGGGCGCGAATACAATTCCGCCACAGCTCGCGACATGCACACCGACCTTGCCATTGACGTGATGGATTACGAGGCAAACAAAGTTCATAAAGTAAAGTATGTATGCCAGCCGGATACGGCGGTAAACTTGGTGCAATGTCCTTATTTCACTACGAATTTGTTGGAATTGCACAAACCGGCGGAACGGCTATTGGCGGAATATGACAGCTTTGTCATTTACATTTGTCTGGAAGGCGCAGCCACATTTACATGCAGAAGAACGAAAGAAACCATTAAAGAAAACGAAACGATGCTTGTGCCGGCTGCTATTGCCGACCTGATCATAGAACCTGAGCCTAATGCAAAATTGTTGGAAGTGTATATTACATAATTAGGAATTATAGTTTGACTAAATAAAAAATCAGGTATGTATGAGAAAAATCATTAGTGTATGTATATGTGTTGCGGCGATGCAGCCTGCCTTTGCCACTACAAATCCGAATGGAGAAATAAAGAAGGAACGGACGGCAGTAACGGAAATGAAACAAAACGCCGTGCTTGTATTTTCTGCGGAAACAGACAGTACCGCCACAGCGAGTGCGGCGACAGACACCGCCGCACCTGCGCCAAAACCGAAAATCCACACGGTACACGGAAAAAATTCGTTAACTTTTTCACAAGTTTCTTACAATAAATGGGAAGCGGGTGGTATATCCAACATTACATTACGCGGCATGTCGAATCTGGAGTACAACTACAAGAAAAAATCATTTCATTACCAATCCATCTTTGACGGCGCGTACGCCATGACTGCCGAAGAAAGCAACACCCCCATGAAAAAAGAAGACCGTTTTGTATTTACCAACACGGTGGGGTTGCGTATTACGAAAAAATCACCATTCTACTGGATTGCGCTTGCCGACTTAAAAAGCCAATTTGCACCGAGCTATCAAGTACCTACAGACAAAAATTCCGACATTATCTCGCGGTTGTTTTCACCGGCATATCTTACACTTTCGTTGGGCGCAAGCTATAAATATAAAGATATGCTAAGCGTAACGTTTGCGCCGGTTTCGGGACGTTGTATATTTGTACTCGACACGGCTATTGCCAACAAAGGACTGTATGAAGTAAAGAAAGGATATACCACAGAAAGCCACATGGGATGCTATGCCAGCGTAGTGTTCAGCAAAACCCTTTGGAAAAATTTCAGCTACAACAGCAAATTGGAATTATTTTCCAATTACAAAGATAATCCGCAAAACATTGATATGGATTGGGAAAATAAATTTTATATGAAGCTTACGGCATTTTTTGCGATAGAGTTATACATCCGTTTGGTGTACAAAGACAAAGCGCGCTATCAGGAAAAGTTGCCCGACGGCTCGTTTCTCACGCGCGGTCCGGCGTTGCAAGTCAACCAATCGCTGAATATCGGCTTGACTTACATGTTTTAGAACCGAGAGAAGCCGCTAAAAACATTGCTCATACAATTCATCCAAATCGCGCCGCTCTTTTTTTGTCGGTCTTCCTGTGCCGGACTCACGTTGAATAAACGGCACGACGTGTTTCTTTTCAAGCTCTTCAGGAGAAGTCAGATTTTCAAGAAACAGCGGCACATTTTTTGCCGACTGCCTTTGGTCAATGAGCGCAATCACTTTGTAGGTGTACGCTACCGGCGCACGCTGCACGATAACCGTTTCTCCGATTTTTACTTCGCGCGAAGGCTTGGCGTCTGTGCCGTTCACGCTCACCTTCCCGCTTTTACAGGCATCGGCGGCATCGTTGCGCGTTTTAAATATTCGCATCGCCCATAAATATTTATCAATACGCATAATGTATATATTTTTGGCAAAGTTCGGATAATTTCTTACATTTGCCCATAATTTTAGAAGAAAAATTAGATTTTTTTAAATGAAAGATACAGTATTTACCCCATTTCACGTTGAATTAAACGCAAAAATGGCGTCGTTTGCAGGCTATAATATGCCTATTGAATATACGGGAATTAATGAGGAACACCTTACGGTACGCCAAAAAGCAGGTATTTTTGATGTAAGCCACATGGGTGAAGTATGGGTAAAAGGAACGAGAGCGCTCGCTTTCATACAGTATATCACCACGAATGATGCTTCGGTATTGACGGCAGGGAAAGTACAATATTCCTGTTTCCCCAACGGACAGGGCGGCATTGTGGACGATTTGCTGGTATATTGCATTGACGCCGAAACGTATTTACTGGTGATTAACGCGGCAAATATTCAGAAAGATTGGGAGTTTATGTGCCGTATCGCGCCCCGTTTCGGACTTACGCCCGGAAAAGAGTTGTATAACGCATCCGATGAAATTTGCCAATTGGCGGTGCAAGGACCGATGGCAATGAAAATTATGCAAAAAATATGCGACCGCCCGATAGAAAACATGCCTTATTATACGTTTCAAAAACTTACGATAGCCGGAATTTCCGATGTTATTTTTGCTACTACCGGATACACCGGTGCAGGAGGCTGCGAAATTTACGCAGCAAATGCCGACGGTGAAAAACTATGGAAAGCTGTGTGTGAAGCCGGTGCGGAATTTGGACTAAAACCCATCGGATTGGGCGCGCGCGATACATTGCGTCTTGAAATGGGCTTCTGCCTCTACGGCAATGATATTGACGACAGCACCTCGCCCATTGAAGCAGGATTGGGCTGGATTACGAAATTCAACGACGCTAAAGGTGATTTCCTCGACCGGGCGCGCTTGTGGAAACAAAAAAATGAAGGCGTAACCCGGAATCTTGTAAGTTTTGAAATGATAGATAAAGGTGTTCCGCGCCATGGCTATGAATTGACCGACGCATCGGGCGTGGCGGTCGGAGTAGTAACGTCAGGCACTATGTCGCCTTGCCTCAAAACAGGTATTGGCATGGGATATATAAAAACTGAATATGCCCACCCGAATAATGAAATTTTTGTAAACATACGCAACCGGCAGCTGAAAGCCAAGGTTGTGAAACCCCCATTTATAAAATAAACCAAATATCGAATATTAAAATTAAAATGCAATGAAGAAAGAAAAAACAATGATTACATGTGACGGCAACTACGCCGCCGCTCACATAGCATACTTATTTAGCGAGGTGGCTGCTATTTACCCTATCACCCCCTCCTCAACCATGGCAGAATATGTAGATGAATGGTCTGCTTTTGGAAAGAAAAACCTTTGGGGCGACACTGTGAAAGTCCTCGAAATGCAAAGTGAAGGAGGCGCGGCTGGCGCTCTGCACGGCTCGTTGCAAGCCGGTGCGCTTACTACAACCTTCACGGCGTCGCAAGGATTGCTGCTGATGATTCCCAATATGTATAAAATTGCAGGGGAATTGCTTCCCGCCGTGTTTCACGTAAGTGCGCGCGCACTGGCGGCACAGGCTTTGTCAATTTTCGGCGACCATCAAGACGTGATGGCTGCCCGCCAAACAGGCTTTGCGTTCCTTGCTTCGAGCAGCGTACAGGAAGTGCTGGACATGTCGGCGGTGTCGCACCTTGCCACATTGAAATCGCGCATACCTTTCGTGAACTTCTTCGACGGATTCCGCACTTCGCACGAAGTGCAGAAAATCGAAATGATTGACACCGAAGACTTGAAAGGCATGCTAAGCGAAAAATCGCTTACCGCATTCCGGCAACACGCGCTCAATCCGAGCAAGCCCGTAACACGCGGCACGGCGCAAAACCCCGACGTATATTTCCAATCGCGGGAAGCCTCGAATCCGTTTTACGACATAGTGCCCGACATAGTGGCGCGCTATATGGGCGAAATCGGAGAACTTACGGGACGCCATTACTTGCCGTTTGACTATTACGGCGACCCGAAAGCCGACCGTATCACGGTGGCAATGGGGTCAGTATGCGATACGATTAAAGAAACCGTAGATTACCTTAATAATAAAGGTGAAAAAACAGGCGTAATTTGCGTACACCTCTACCGTCCGTTCTCTGCAAAATATTTCCTTCGGGCATTGCCTGCTACGGCGAAACGCATTGCCGTACTCAGCCGTACAAAAGAACCGGGCGCTAACGGCGAACCTTTATACCTTGACGTAAAAGACATCCTTTACGGAAAAGCCGACGCTCCGATTGTCGTATCCGGTCGCTATGGATTATCATCGAAAGACACTACGCCGTCGCAAATCATTTCGGTATATGAAAACCTTGCGATGCACGAACCTAAAAACGATTTCACCATCGGCATTGTAGACGACGTAACATTCAAATCGCTGCCGCAGAAAGAAGAAATCAGTCTGGCAAAAGCGGGTACTTACGAATGTAAATTCTACGGATTAGGCTCTGACGGAACAGTAGGCGCAAACAAAAACACCATTAAAATCCTCGGCGAAACCACACCGAAATACTGCCAAGCCTATTTCTCGTACGACTCGAAGAAATCGGGCGGGTTTACCTGCTCGCACTTGCGCTTCGGCGACAATCCCATCAACTCGCCGTATCTGGTTACGACCCCCGACTTTGTAGCATGCCACGTATTCTCGTATCTTACAAAATACGATTTGCTGCGCGGCATCAAACCCGGCGGTACATTCCTCCTCAACAGCATCTTTGACGCGGACGAAACCACAAAACGCCTGCCCGATTTCATGAAACGCATACTTGCCGAAAAGAAAATCAACTTCTACACCATCAATGCTACGGCTATTGCCGCACAAGTCGGATTGGGCAACCGCACGAACACCATACTCCAATCGGCATTCTTCAAAATCGCCAACATCATCCCTTACGAACAAGCCGTGAGCGAAATGAAAAAAGCCATCGACAAAAGTTATGGCAAAAAAGGCGAGAACATCGTAAAAATGAACTATGCGGCAGTGGACAGAGGCGCAGAAATAACCAAAGTAAACGTGCCTGCCGAATGGGCTAACCTGACCGGAAAATTCACCGCCGATACGCACGACCGCCTTGCGCCCGAATGGGTAAAACACGTAGCCGACATCGCCAACGCGCAAAACGGCGACGACCTCCCTGTCAGCGCATTTGTGAACTACGAAGACGGCACAATGCCCGCCGGAGCGGCAGCCTACGAAAAACGAGGCATCGCCATCAACGTGCCGGAATGGATACCGGAAAACTGCATCCAATGTAACCAATGCGCCTACGTATGCCCCCACGCAGCCATACGCCCATTCCTGCTCACCGACGACGAACTCCAACACGTGCCGGGCGGCTTGGCTACCGTAAAAGGCAACGCGCAACTCAAAGCCTACAACTTCCGCGTACAAGTGAGTACGATGGACTGCACGGGCTGCAGCAACTGCGCCGACGTATGCCCCGCAAAAACAAAAGCGCTGGTCATGAAACCGCTCAACACGCAAGTAAAAGAGCAACAACATTTCGATTACCTGCACGCTCACGTAGGCTACAAAGACACCGTACTCGACAAATTCAGCAATGTGAAAAACAGCCAATTTGCACAACCCCTGTTTGAATTTTCGGGCGCATGTGCAGGCTGCGGCGAAACGCCTTATATTAAAACCATCACCCAACTTTTCGGCGACCGCATGATGGTTGCCAACGCCACCGGATGCTCGTCCATCTACGGCGGTTCGTACCCCTCGTCGCCCTACACCACCAACCGATGCGGCTGCGGACCGGCATGGGCAAACTCGCTGTTTGAAGACAACGCCGAATTTGGACTCGGCATGCAGCTCGGAACGGAACGCCTGCGCGACCGCTTGGCTGCCCTCATGCTGCAAGGACAAACGTGCGCCACCTGTTCGCCCGAACAAAAAGCGCTCTTTGCCGAATGGATTACCCACCGTAAAAATCCTGCCAAAACACGCGAAATAGCCGACGCGCTCATCCCATTGGTTGAAAAATGCGGATGCACGATTTGTAAAGAAATTTACCTGCTGCGCGACTATCTGGTAACGCGTTCACAATGGATTTTCGGCGGCGACGGATGGGCTTACGACATCGGGTACGGCGGCTTAGACCACGTGCTGGCGTCGGGCGAAAACGTCAACGTACTCGTCATGGATACCGAAGTATATTCCAACACCGGCGGGCAATCGTCAAAATCAACGCCGGCAGGCGCTGTCGCAAAATTTGCCACTTCCGGGAAACGCATCCGCAAAAAAGACCTCGGCATGATGGCTATAAGCTACGGATATGTATACGTGGCGCAAGTAGCGATGGGCGCCAACCATGCGCAATACTTCAATGCGTTGAAAGAAGCCGAAGCGTACGACGGACCGTCGCTTATCATTGCCTACTCGCCGTGCATCAACCATGGATTGAAGAACGGTATGGGCGCGTCGCAACGCGAAGAAAAACTGGCGGTGGAATGTGGCTATTGGCACACGTACCGCTACCATCCCAATTTGGAAAAAGAAGGCAAGAACCCGTTTACGCTCGACAGCAAAGAGCCTGACTGGTCGAAATTTCAAGACTTCCTGAAAAGCGAAGTACGCTATGCTTCGCTCTCAAAAACATTCCCGCAGGAAGCCGCCGAACTCTTCGCGCTTACCGAAGAATTTGCACAGTGGCGCTACAACGGCTATAAACGCATGGCAAGCCAGGAATACGGAAAATAAACCGTTCCTACACTTACCGGCAATTACGAGATTAGGTGATTAAGACGGCACGCAGCGCCGCGTTCTTAATCACCTAATCTCGTAATCATTTCCCCTTCGGGGGATGGGGACTTGGCTTACGGAATAATCGTCGATTGAATTTCCGTCAACGGACCTTTTTCGCCGCGCGTATTTTCCCAGCGGAGGGCGAAATACAGCGTTTTGCCGCGTTCTTCGTACGTAAACGTAAAAATATACGGCGTATGGGTATCGAATACCGAATGTATCAACGAATCCCAGCCGGCGGGCGGCGCGTCAAGGATAGCCCAAATGATTTCCGCGCCGTGCACGCCTGCGGGCTTCGCGCGCTTCGAGCTTTCGGAATCTTGGAAGAGCATTTCCACCACGCCCGGAGCGGGCTTTTTGACGGTAACGGAAGGCGTCGTCGTAGGCGCATGCGCGTGTGTGCGCGTCGTTTTGTGAATCGGCAACTCCATATTGTTGCGGTCTTCGTCCGTCACGCGGGGATTGTACGTGACGTAGCCTTTCAGCAGCGCGCGGACGCCTGCTTCCGCCGCTTTCCGCGTTTCTTTCTTGGCGGTGAGGGCGGCGCGCGTGCTCGTCTGCGGATTGTCGTACGCCTCGAACGCCGCCGCAAAGTCTGCCAGCAGCTGCTCCACGTGCTGCTGTTCGCTTTCGGGAATCGCCCACGAGCTGAACTTGTTTTTTAGATAATTAACTACTAAGGTTAGCCAACCTAAGAATTGGCGGTCGTTTTTGGGAACAAAATCATGTGGTGTAGCCATAATATATTAATATTAAATTAGTAAATACACAGTGCAAATACGGTTCTTCTTGGGGAACTCTCCTGCGCCATGGGGGAACTCCCCTGCGTCATGGGGGAACTCCCCCGCGTCATGGGGGAACTCCCCTGCGTCATGGGGGAACTCCCCCGCGCCATGGGGGAACTCCCCCGCGTCATGGGGGAACTCCCCTGCGTCATGGGGGAACTCCCCTGCGTCATGGGGGAACTCCCCCGCGTCATGGGGGAACTCCCCCGCGTCATGGGGGAACTCCCCCGCGTCATGGGGGAACTCCCCCGCGCCATGGGGGAACTCCGGCTTCCGGCAGCGGGCAACAAGGCGTATGGACGGTTGTACATGGTATAAATGTTTTATTTATCGGGTACAAAGGTAGGCATAAAGTTTGAATATGTAAAAGGAAAGGGCGGGAAATGTAAGGCATCGGAACTGGACAGCAGTTCCGTACCTTATTTTTCTCAATCCCTACGCCCGTTTTTCCGAAATGGTAAGCAGCAAGCCCAATACTTTTAACGTGATAGCGCCATAGAATAAAAGGTTGCGAAGCCAAGGAATGGGAATCAGGCTTTTGAATAGGAGTGAAGTCAGTATCATCACCACGCCGAGAATGATGAGCGTCATTCCCAACGTTAATCTAATGCCTTTCTGTCGAAAAACCATTATCAGGTAAAGCGATTTCAGCAGTATGGCTGCCGTCAAAAGCAGGTAAAACGCCGTGCCGATGCCCGCTATTCCGTACACGGCAAACGCGGCAACCAGTAACGATAATCCGGCGTATAGGAATATTTTATTTGTTTTCTTCATCGTATCGTTCCGTCGCTCATGGTAAGGACGCGGTCGCTCATCGTAGCCAGGTCTTTGTCGTGTGTTACAATCACGATAGTTTGCTGCATTTCGTCGCGTAGCGTGAAAAACAGGCGGTGGAGTTCCTGCTTGTTTGCCGAATCCAAGTTTCCCGAAGGCTCGTCGGCAAGCAGCACGGTAGGTTTATTCATCAGCGCGCGGGCAACGGCTATGCGTTGTTGTTCGCCGCCGCTCAGGGCTGCGGGCTTGTGTTGCATACGGTGTTCCAGTCCTAAGAAACAGAGGAGTTCTTTTGCTCGTTTTGTGGCTTGTGCGTGTGGCGTTTTTGCGATGAATGCAGGCATGCACACGTTTTCTAACGCCGTAAATTCGGGCAACAAATGATGAAATTGAAACACAAACCCTATCTGCCGGTTACGGAACACCGACAAGTCGCGGGGGCTGAGGTCGAACACCGATGTGTTGTTAATCCACACGCTGCCGCTGTCGGGGCGGCTCAGCGTGCCGATTATCTGCAACAACGTAGTTTTACCTGCGCCGCTTGTTCCTACGATGCTCACCACTTCCGACGGATTGATGGTTACGTCAATGCCTTTCAGTACTTGCAGGTCGCCGTAACTCTTGGTGATGTGTGCCGTCCGTATCATAATCCCGAACAGGGGGTTATTTCTTTTCGCTTTTTCCTTCCGTCTTTTTCTGTTTCCGTCTGTAGAAGTCATAGACCACAGGCGTAGCTACAAATACCGAAGAATAAGTACCTACGAGTACGCCGATAATCAATGCTACGGAGAATCCGCGAATAACTTCGCCGCCGAATATGGCAATCATAATCAACACCACCAACGTAGTGCCTGCCGTGTTCACGGTGCGCGACAACGTGCTGTTCAACGCTTCATTGATATTGATTTGCAAATCGCGTTTCGGGTACAAAGTATGGTATTCACGGATACGGTCGAATATCACCACGGAGTCGTTAATCGAATATCCAATGATGGTAAGCACCGCCGCAATAAACGTCTGGTCTACATCCAAACTGAACGGCAGGATGCCTGAGAACAGCGAAAAGAACCCGACGACGAACACCGCGTCATGCGCCAGCGACAGCAACCCGCCAAGCCCCCAATACCAGTTGCGGAATCGAGAGGCGATGTACAGGAATATAGCCAGCATGGCAATAATCACGGCTACTACCGCATCGCGTTTCAAGTCGTCGGCAATAGTAGGTCCTACCTTTTCGGAGCTGATGACGCCGTTCGGATTATCAATCGTTGATATAAATTCGGCGAACGGAATATCGTTGCCCGAAAAGAATCCTTTCAACGCATTGTATAGTTTCGTATCAACCAAACTGTCGACAGCGCTTGATTCGTCGTTAATCTTGTATGAAGTAGTAACTTTCACCTGACTTTCAGCGCCGAATTGTTTGACTTCGGTGGCTTCCTGAAATTCGTCGAGCAAGGCGGTACGCACATCGTTCAGCGACACTTGCTGGTCGAAACGAACCACGTACGTGCGACCTCCCGTGAAATCGACGCCGTAAGAAAATCCTTTGGTAAATATAGACCCGAATGCAATCACTATCGCCGAAATAGAAACGATGTAAGCGATTTTGCGTACGCGGATAAAGTCGTATTTCGTATCCGCAAGGAAGTTCCGCGTCAATGTATTGTCGAACGAAATTTGCTTACCCTTCCCGAGTCGCCATTCAAAAATAAGGCGTGTGACGAAGATTGACGTAACCATGGAGGTAATAATACCTACTACCAGCGTGGTGGCAAAACCCTGCACCGGTCCCGACCCGAAAAAGAACAACACGATACCTACTATAATAGTCGTAAGGTTTCCGTCTATAATCGCCGAATAGGCATTTTTGTATCCGTCGGTAATGGCGAGCCTCAATCCTTTGCCAGCCCGCAGTTCTTCCTTGATGCGTTCATAGATAATCACGTTGGCATCGACCGCCATACCGAGCGTAAGCACGATACCGGCAATCCCCGGCAGGGTAAGCACCGCGCCAAATGAAGCCAGTGCGCCGAAGATGAATAGCATGTTGCACAGCAGCGCGACATTGGCAACTACGCCGGCAAAATTATAGAAGAACAACATGTATATAAGCACCATCACAAACGCCAGCGCAAATGATATAAAGCCGGCGTTGATAGATTCCTGTCCCAATGTAGGACCTACCACCGCTTCTTGTACAATGCGGGCGGGTGCGGGGAGTTTTCCTGATTTTAGCACGTTGGCTAAGTCTTCGGTTTCCGTTACGGTGAAATCACCTGTGATTTGCGAATGTCCGCCTTCTATTTTATCGTTTACGCGGGGGTTAGAATACACAGCGCCGTCAAGCACAATGGCAATACACTTATTAATATTGTCAGCCGTGAGGCGCGCCCATATTCTTGCGCCTTCGTTGTTCATTGACATTGATACATTTGCCGCCCCCAACTGCGAGAAGTCTTTGCGGGCGTCAGTAATCACGCCGCCGTCAAGCGGAGCGCGACCGTCGCGTGTATTTGCCTTGATAGCCACCAATTCGTAGGATACTCCCGAAGGGTCTTGCTTGGATGCTTTTACCGACCACATCGGGCGGAAATCGCGGGGAAACAAAGCACGTACTTGCGGCATACGCAGCCAGTTCATGATGCGTCCGGTATCACGGTAGTGTGCCATGCCGATACATGCGCCCGGCAGCAGTTGTCCATTCTGGTCAACAGAGGGGTGCAGCAGCGCGAACAGCGGATATTCGACAGTCCAGTCCTGATTCGCCAAGCTGTCCGGCTCGGCAAGTTCTTCGTTCTCTTTGTTGCCGGCGTTGGCTTCTTTCATCAGGCGGTTGGCTGCCAGCAAGCCTTCATACAACTCGCTGTTTTCATACGTTGCCCAAAATTCGAGCGAAGCCGTTCCCTGCAATAGTTTGCGAACACGGTCAGGCTCTTTCACACCCGGCAGTTCCACAAGGATACGCCCGCTGCTGCCTAACCGCTGTATGTTGGGCTGCGTTACGCCAAAACGGTCAATACGATTGCGCAACACGTTAAACGAGTTGGCTATCGCGCTTTCAGCATCATCTCTGATGATTTTCAACACATCGGCATTACTCGTTTCCGGCTTGATGCGTTCGCGCAATTCGTAGGTGCCGAATATGGACGCCAAGCGTTGATTGGGCGCTACGACATTCCACGCCTCGCCAAACAGCGTTACAAAATCAGAACGGCTTGCCGCCTGATTTTTCTGCGCCAAGGCTATGGCTTCGCTGAGCTGCGGCGATGCGTTGTAATTTGACATCGAGCGCACGATGTCAACTACCGACACTTCGAGCGTTACGTTCATCCCGCCCTTGAGGTCAAGACCGAGATTTAACTCTTTTTCCTTACATTCTTTGTAAGTGAACCCGATAAATATCTTTTCAGCAGACATCGAATCGAGATAACTTTCTGCGGTTATACGAACGAGCGAATCCCACAGAGAAGTTTTGTTTAACGGATTATCAGCTGAAAAATCAGGGTCTTGCGCGGCATTTCCAACTACTGCCAACGCATATTCCTTTGCTTTCTGCTCTTCGCGCCGTGTTACCCACGTGAACGATAGCTGATATACACAAGCCAATGCTATCACAATGGCTACCAGACGAATTACTCCTTTACTTTGCATGAACTTTTAAATTTTTAAGTAATTTATTCATAAATTTTAGGGAACGCAAAGGTAGTATTTTTTTTATAAAGAAGAAAACTTGTATCTTTGTATTATGAAAAAAATAATAAATACATTGTTTTTTAGTGTCCTGTTTTTAGGATTTTACACATCCTCAGCACAAAGTGAAAAATGGCAAAGTGCGCTGCAAAATGGGGACGCCATGTATGAATCTTACCGTTTCAAGGAAGCCGCCGCCATATATAACGCACAGCTCAAGGAAACTACCGATACTACGCTTCGCGCCGACATCGCAAGACGGATTACCTTGTGCGAAAACGGCAATCAAATGCTTCAGTTTTCACTCATTCCAAATGTGATAGGGAAAAGCGCCGTGCCGTTAGCTTTTTTTTATATTTATTATGATGTTGATATTTCGGGATTTTGGGCTGCCACGCCTGCACCGTTGGTTTCGGACAATCAATCGTTGGTTCCCCAGAACCGGCGCGCTGCATTGAACGAAACTATACCGCCATTCGTTTTCACACGGTCAGCCACGCCCGATGTGTTGTACTTTTCTTCGCGCAGCGCCGACGGCAATACAGGATGGGATATTTACGAAACCCACCGTTTACCCAACAACGAATGGAGCGTACCCGAACGGCTGAGTGAAACCATCAATACGCCGTTTGACGAGCGTTTCCCTTACGTTACCCCCGACGGAAAAACCTTGTATTTTTCTTCGACCGGACATTACGGCATGGGGGGATATGACCTTTATAAAAGTACGCTCAACCCGGCGACCAACGAATGGAACGCCCCCGAAAATCTCGGTTTCCCTTTTTCATCCATAGGGCACGATTTGCTTTATGTGCCTGACGCCGACGGCTTGTATGCCTGTTTTGCATCCACCCGCCACACGCACCGCGACTCTGTTACTTTATATAAAATAGCGCTGGAAGGCACTCCGGTGAAACATGCGGTTACCGCAATGTCCGATATTCTCCAACTTGAAAGCCTCGCGCCTACACGGCACGACGCGGCTGCAAAACCCGACGTAGCCACCAACGGAATACACGTCCGGTACAATGCGTTGCTCGGAAAAGTAAGGCAAATCTCTGAAAAAATAACGGATGTGCAGCAAGCGCTCAACCGGTTGCGCATCGACTATGCCGCAGCGCAAAGCGTGGAGCAGCAACGCATTGCGGCGCAAATTACAACCCATGAACAAACCCTTGTGCAATATCAGGAAGAATTTCGAAAAGCCAACGACAATGTGCAGCAAGCGGAATACGAAATGCTGGCGCAGGGCATTGTGCCTACAGCCGACATAGCGCCGCCGTCCGCAGCGCCGAACCAAGCGCAACCGATGCAGGCGTCGTTCATGCCCAAGTACAACAGCATGATTACCTTGCCGGACATAACGCTGCAACAGCCGGTGGTGCAAGCAGAGGAAACAGACTTCACGTTTCGCACAAATGCCGCGACCGAAATGTTTACCCACGCGGCAGCCGAAGGCATTCGTTACAGCATCAGGTTTGGCGTGTTTTCGCGCAGGCTTTCCGCTAAAGAATGTAAAGGTTTTACGCCGGTGTTTGAAACCGCGCTCGGCGACAAATGGGCGTATTCGATAGGCTCATTCTCTTTATTTAACGAGGCGCAAAAACAACTGCCCGCCGTACGGCGTTCGTTTAGCGATGCGCTGATTGTAGCGTTCAAAAACGGCAAAACCATTCCGGTGAAACAAGCCCGCCTCGAAGAAGGCAAAACGCCCGCACAACCGGCAAAAGCCGACGTAGCCTATCAAATAGTATTGGGCGACTATCCGGCAGGATTGCCGAAAAATTTGCTGAAAACCGTACAGCAAGCCACGAACAAAGATATTGTACGCACTACGCATAACGGAAAAACCGGATATGCGGTAGGCGCTTACGCCCATAAAAGCGAAGCCGATAAGGTACTCGATATTCTTCACCGCAACGGCTTTGACAAAACCCGCATAGAGGCGGTAGAAAAAAAATAAAGACGGCGGCGACAGCGCACAGAGTCAGGCGCATAGCATACGAGGCGGTTAAATTTTCAACATTATTTCAACAGCATTTCAACCCTTGTTCAACTGCTTTTTCAACCCACTTCCGGCTTTTTTTCAACATGTTTTCAACTGCTTTTTACAGTTTATAAACAAAAACCGCATTGTTAATAACGCCATGCGGTAAATGAGTACTTTTGCATACACATTGAGCGAAACGCGCTATTGTGAAAAAAAACGACGCTATGGCAATAAAAAATAATAATATACAAAAGAAAAATACGGCAAACATCCACCTCACAGGTTTGGAGTTAGGCAAAAAACCACCGCAGGCAATCGACCTTGAAGAAGCGGTGCTGGGCGCTGTAATGGTAGAAAAAGACACCATCATCAACGTGCAGGAATTACTGAAACCCGAAAGTTTCTACAAAGAAGCGCACCAGAAAATCTACCGCGCCATACAGGAGCTTTCCGCCAGCCACGAACCGATTGACATCTACACCGTATCGGAACTGCTGAAGAAGAAAGACGAACTGGACGAAATCGGCGGACCTTATTACCTGTCGCAACTCACGCTCAAAGTAGGGTCGGCGGCGCACGTGGAATATCACGCCAAAGTGATTGTACAGAAATATATCCAGCGCGAACTCATCCGCCTGTCGTCCGAAATACAGCGCGACGCTTTTGACGATAAAGATGTGGACGAACTGCTGGACGAAGCGCAACAAGGCATTTTCGACCTCGCCGAAGGAAATATACGCACCGAAACGAAGCACATCAGCGACGTGGTGGCTAATGCCATCAAGGATATTGAAACCGCGCAAAACCGCGCCGACGGGCTGAGCGGCATCGCTTCAGGCTTTTCCAACCTCGACAGCATTACGCTGGGCTGGCAGCCGTCAGACCTTGTGGTGGTGGCGGCGCGTCCGTCAATGGGGAAAACCGCGTTTGTACTGTCCATGGCGCGCAACATGGCGGTGGATCACAAAATTCCCGTCGCTTTCTTTTCGCTCGAAATGTCGTCCATGCAACTCGTAAAACGCCTGCTGGTGAGCGAAACCGGCATATCTTCCGAAAAAATTCGCGGCGGAAAAAAACTCGACCCGCACGAATGGACGCAGCTCGAAAAGAAAATTAGCGGATTGGTAGAATCGCCGCTGTATATTGACGACACGCCGGCGCTCTCGATATACGAATTTCGCGCCAAAGCGCGGCGGCTGATGCTTTCGCACCACATACAAGCCATTGTGATTGACTACCTGCAATTGATGACCGGTCCGCCAAACACGATGCGCGAACAGGAAATATCAGCAATTTCCCGCTCGCTGAAAGCCATTGCCAAAGAACTGAACGTCCCGATCATCGCCCTTTCGCAGCTGAACCGCGCCGTAGAAACGCGCGGCGGCAACAAACGCCCGCAGCTGAGCGACATTCGCGAGTCGGGCGCTATTGAACAGGACGCCGACCTTGTGCTGTTCATCCACCGTCCCGAATATTACGGAATGACCGAAGACGAAAGCGGAAACTCTTTGCACGGCATTGCCGAACTCATCATTGCCAAGCACCGCAACGGCGCAACTGCCGACGTGCGGCTACGCTGGATAAGCGAGCAGGCGAAGTTTACCGACGACACCGCCATTACGCAAGACCAAGGCAACGACGCGGTCATTCATCAGTCGAAGATGAATCAGATACCCCACAACAAGAATTTTGATATACCGTCACAAGAAAAAGCGCCGTTTTAAATTTGTATTTTCTGTAACATGGGCGCAAAAGTCCGGCAGCAAGACCATCCTGCCGGACTTTTTTTGCGACGTGTGGGCTTGTCGCAGCTTCTCGCGCTCCGGCGGACGGTTTTTTAGCGCGAGGAAATGATTTACGGATACGAATGAATGATTTGTTCGTATTCAGAAATGACTCCTTATACCTATATGAAAATATCCGTCCGCTTATCAAAAAGGGAATAGCGGACATGTCAATTTACACGTACAAATGCACGTTTGTACGTGCAAATACCCCATTGACGTAGGAGATGTCATAATTTTATAGTAACTTTGAATCCTAAAATTTAGTGATATGAAAAATTTACTTCACATTTTATTATTATTCGCTGCAATATGTACGATGTCGGCTTGTAACGGAACGATTAACGCTTCGCCGGACTATATGACTTTGGACGACGTGGAATATGTTACGGCATTTCCCCGCACCTACGCGCTCGAAAACGCTGCCGACGTGGACGTGGCGACCGACGTGTTA
>JAITPN010000098.1 GCA_031289415.1 Prevotellaceae bacterium
CGCAGTTTCGGATTGTGGGATAAAGACCTGAAATTTGTAGTCGAACCGGGAACTTTTATCGTTTCAATTAATAAAAATGCCGAGAATATTATATTAAAAGGACAAATAACGGTGGAATAGAATCCCCTCTCGTCATGGCAGGTTTGACCCGCCATCCTCTGACAATTGGTATGCGTTTTTTTGGAGATTCCGTGTCAAGCACGGCATGACAGCGACGAGAACTTCCCGCACCCCCTTTGGGTGTCGTGGGTCTTCCCTCTTCAATTATTTAAAAAGCCGTGCAATTTCCTCATCATTTGAATGAGCGGCGGAGAGCATGGATGGATTAATCAGGGGGCGGTCGTTGTCGGGATTGTCTTGCTTCGGGAAAACGAGGATAAAGTTGTAGGCTTTGAAATACTTGTCCAGATACAGCGGTATGTGTTCCATCGTGCGGTTATGCGATAATTGGTTGCGGCGGCTCATGACAACCAACAAATTGTCGTGGGGTTTCAGGTCGCGCGAAAGAATTAGAAAATCTTCCCAATGGTCAAACCGGTTAAATTCGGCGGCGACAGGATATTTGCCATGTACTTTTTTCAAATAATCGAGGGTATGTTCCGAAGCGTAGAAAATCAGGCGCGCACCGGTATTTCGCCCTATATTCCAAATTTTCACCAACCAATAGGGGAATCCGGTTTCGCGTTCGGCTCTGTCGGGTACGATGACAAGATGCCGCTTAATGGTTGCCATCGGTTGCGCGGGTTTATAAATCAACGTCGTGGCGTTGCATTGCGTAAGGATGCCTTCGGCGAGTTCGCCCAAAAACGAATCGGCAGTGTCTTTCGCTTCGTGCAGTCCAAGGATAAGGTCGGTAATCCGCTGTTCGTGCACTACGCTGGCAATGGCGTTCACGATGTCGGAATCGTAGCGCAGGAGTTGGGTTAATACGTTGTCGGCGGCGGCGGCTGTTTCGGCGGCGTGGGTAAGTATTTTGCGGGCTTCTTTTTCGAGCGCATCGGTGGCGCGGGTATTGTTCACCACATACAACGCATAGATATTCTTCACCCTCTTTTTCGATTTCACGGTCAAACAAAGATTGACTAATTCTTCGACATGTTTCTCATTATATATAGGAATCAATATCTGCTCTTTATCTTTATCCGGTTCGGCGGCGGCGTTGTCGTTCAATTGCAGGGCGGCGATGTTTTTTGCGCCTTTTTGCGCCATGAGCGAAGCCACCGAGCAGGTAACAAGAATCATAATAATACTGCCGTTCAGCACCGTTTCGTTCAGCAGTCCTATCCGGTAACCTACCAGCACCGTAGCCAGCGTGGCGGCAGCCTGTGCGCCGTTTATCCCGAAAATCAGATGGCGTTCGTTTACCGTGAGGCGGAATGTTTTTTGCGTCGTCCATGCGGCGAGAAACTTGGCGGTCATTGCCGTTATCGTCATGAGGCAGGTTACGAAAATGATGTCCGTATCGCGGAAAAAGACACGGAAATCAACCAACATGCCTACGCCGATAAGGAAAAATGGGATAAACAACGCATTGCCTACAAATTCCGTACGGTTCATCAACGGCGAAGTGCGCGGAATCAAACGGTTGAGCGCCAACCCTGCCAAGAACGCCCCGATAATAGCCTCCAGTCCGGCAACTTTAGCAAGGAACGACGCAAGGAACATCAAACCCAGCAAAAAAGTATATTGCGTAACGTTGCCCTCATAATTTTTAAAAAACCAACGCGCCAACACCGGCAGCACAAACCACACGATTAATCCGAAAACGAGTATCTTTATAGCAAAATTAACCCAAAAATAGTTCGGAAGCCCGCCTGCGGTGATGGCTGCCACAACGGCAAGCACCATAAGGGCTAACGTATCGGTAATCACCGTGCCGCCCACCGCTATGTTCACCGCTCGGTTTTTCGCCACGCCGAACTTGCTAATCACCGGATAGGATACGAGTGTATGCGACGCCATCATACCGGCAAACAGCACGCTCGAAATCCACGAAAACCCAAGCACGTAATGCCCGACGGCAGTACCCAGCGTCATCGGATACAAAAAAGTGAGCAGCCCGAATACGACGCTCTTCCCGCTGTTCTTTTTAAAATCCGAGCGGTCGATGTCAAGCCCCGCAAGGAACATGATGTAGAGCAACCCCACGTCGCCGAACAGCTGGATGCTCCCGCGCGGTACGATATTGAACCCGTAAGGACCAATCGCCACGCCGGCGATGATAAGCCCGATGAGATGCGGAATACGCATCTTGTTCAGCAACAACGGCGCAAAAAGAATGATAAACAGTATTAAAGAAAATATTAATACCGAATCTTCCAACGGAAGCGAAAGCGAAATATTGAAAATATCGTTTATCATTGCGCACAAAGATAAACATTTTTTTAAGATTACCACGCTATGCCGTATTTTTTTTACAGGGAACGCCGACAATCGGCACGTACCTACTGGCAATCGGTACGTACCTTTCCATATATATAAAATTTAAATAAAATATATTAACGCTCTACAAACTATTTTTGTATAACCAATAATATTGTGTACCTTTGCGCCCTCATCATGATAAATCAATTTTGAAAACATTTGAAGAATTAGGGGTTGCGCCATCTATTTTGAAAGCAATCCGCGAAATGGGTTACGAAGTCCCCATGCCGGTACAAGAGGAAGTGATTCCGTTATTACTTGGAAACGACAACGATGTGATCGCTTTAGCGCAAACAGGAACAGGAAAAACAGCCGCTTACGGATTGCCCGTTTTGCAGAAAATCAACCAATTGCAAACCTATCCGCAGGCGTTGATTCTTTGTCCGACGCGCGAACTATGCTTGCAAATTGCCGGCGACCTCAACGATTATTCTAAATACATTGACGGACTGAAAGTGCTGCCCGTGTACGGCGGATCGAGCATCGAAAGCCAAATCAAAGCGCTGAAAAAAGGCGTACATGTAGTGGTTGCCACACCCGGCAGGCTGGTCGATTTGATGAGGCGGAAAAGGGTCGCTTTGGGCGAAATAAAAAACGTGATCCTCGACGAAGCGGACGAGATGCTCACTATGGGCTTTTCCGACAGTATCAATGCCATACTTGCCGAAGTGCCGCCCTCGCGCAACATGCTGCTTTTTTCGGCAACCATGCCGCAGGAAATTTCCAGAATCACAAAAAAATATATGCGCAACCCGCAGGAAATTGTCATCGGACGTAAAAATGAAGGCAACGAAAACATCCGCCACGTTTACTACATGGTGCATGCAAAAGACAAATACCTTGCGCTGAAACGGTTGGTCGATTTTTATCCGAATGTATACGGCATCGTTTTTTGCCGTACGCGCAGAGAAACGCAGGAAATAGCCGACAAACTGATACACGACGGCTACAACGCCGATGCGCTGCACGGCGAACTCAGCCAGATTCAGCGCGACTATGTGATGCAGAAATTCCGCATCCGCAACCTGCAATTACTCGTGGCAACCGACGTAGCCGCGCGCGGGCTGGACGTGGACGACTTGACGCACGTGTTCCATTACAGTCTGCCCGACGAAACGGAATTGTACACGCACCGCAGCGGTCGTACAGGGCGCGCAGGCAAAACAGGTATTTCCATCGCCATTTGCCACAGTAAAGAAAAAGGAAAAATCCGGTCGATAGAAAAAGTCATCAGTAAAACGTTTGAAATAGGCGCGCTCCCGACAGGGAAAGCCATTTGCGAAAAACAATTATTCAACTTTGTTGACCAGATTGAAAAAGTGAAAGTCAACGAAGAAGAAATCGAATCGTTGATGCCGTCCGTATTCCGCAAACTCGAATGGCTGGAAAAAGAAGACATTATCAAGCGGTTGATTTCATTGGAATTTAACCGGATGATTGACTATTACCGCGACGCAAATGAAATTGAAGTAGTGGACGAATCGACGCATCGCTCGGAAAACCGCAAAGACCGGAACAGCCGCCGTTCGTACAATGCCGAAGAGGGCTACACACGCTTGTCGCTGAACTTTGGAAAAGCAGACGGATTGTTCCCCAATCAGTTAATCGAATTGGTCAACAAGTCTGTGCCGGGCAAAGTACAAATCGGGAAAATTGAGCTGCGCGACAACAGCGCTTTTTTTGAAGTAGAAAAAGGAGCGGCGGAAAAAGTCATAAGCCGGATGAATAAATATGAATTTGACAACCGCGCCGTATATGTGGCATTGGCAGAAGATAGCGGCGGCAGCGAATGGAATAACCGCAAAAACAATTATTCATCGTCGCCCGCCAAAGAATTTGGCAAATACCGCAAAAACAACAATAAACCTTGGCGGAAACATTCGTCGGATGGATACAACAAACAACGAAAACGCCGTCCGTAGCGATTTATCGCTTCGTTGAAACATTATTGAACATGCGATATTTTCAGCCCGATTACGCTTGCAATCAGTGTGAAAATAAAAATAATGCGCAATAAATTCGCGGGTTCGTGGTACACGAATATGCCTACAAGCACCGTACCCACCGCGCCGACGCCTGTCCACACCGCGTAGCAAGTGCCCATCGGGATATGCTTTGCCGCCTCATTAAGCAGATACATGCTAAAAAACAAGCACGCAAAAAACCCGACTGCCCAACCCCAATTTTTGTGCCAATGGGTAAGGTTGCCCGATTCCTGTAAACAGGTGGTAAAGCCTACTTCAAAAAAGCCCCCAAGTATGAGTAATAACCATGCCATGATTTCTTATTTTTTTATGTCCCTTGCGGGGACGGATTAATAATTTTCTTCTACTTCTTTATTGATATTAAAAGTTTTCTGTAATTCTCCTGATTTATAACCATTTATCTTGTTTTCAAAATATTCTAATATTGTTTGTGTGTCTTTATTTAAAGTTTGCATCTTCTTAATATTTTCATATCACAAAACATATCTTCTTCTTTTTTGCCAAGCAACGCACGGATTACAAATCCGCACGAACGGATTCATTTCTTTTTGCATTTAAAAAAATCCCAATTAATTCCAACAAAGAAATTTTTGTTGCCTATTTTTCCACTTTTCATATCTAAAAATATCTTATACCTTCTGTCTATCAATTTTTTGATTGCCTGATAATTATGTTCGGTGTTTTCCACACTGTAAAATGCCCCTTTTTGATGGACTTTTGTGTAGGTCATCTTTTTTGTTTTTTGATAATAATAAAAATCATCAAGATAAAAGAATGTCCAATTTTTTAACGCACGCGGTTTTTTATGTTTCCAATGGTTGTAATACTGAGCGGCAAATTCTTGCCCTGCCACATTCAAAACACAGCTTACCAAACTGCCGTCCAAATAATCAATAAAAAATTTGCGGCAGTCAAATGCGCCGTTTTTAATCAGCGGAATTTTAGACAATGCTTCCTCGTCGAATTCAGTGGGTTCATGAAAATCTTTTTCTATACACCAACGCAAAAAAAATGCGATATGCGTGTAGCCATTTTCTGCCGGCAAATCGGCGGGAAATTTGTCCGAACTGAAATGCCATTTTGCCTTGTCATAAGTTATGTTTTCTATGTTTTTCATTTTTTTTACTCTCCTTTTTGTTTAATGTTCCTTTTCGGGAGGTTTATATTTCGTTTTAAAATTGTTGCAAAGTTAGTTGTTTTTTTGGTTTCGTGAAAGGTTTCTTGGCGGGCGTCCGCTCGCGCGGATTGTACAGTCTTTTCTCCGCAGGTCAACTGACCTGCGGTTATGAAGTTATTGCCTTTCGGGCAAGGTGTTTGCATTATTTATGGCTGTTATTTAAACAAAAACCAAAAATGCGCCAATCCTATGCGCAATTCACTATAGGACACGTCGTCGCCTAATGTGTTTTTTGCTTCCGACAGGCTGTACCGGTTGTCCGTTTCCCGAAAATAACGAACGATTGTGTCTAATTTGTCCTGAGCGATTAATAATTTCGCATCCAAGTTGCCTTGAGATACATAACTTGCCAAGTGCCCTTCAATCGTATTGGTAGACAGTTGGCGTTCTGCCGCAATTTCGGCAATGGTTTTGCCAGCCTTGAAAAGGTTGAGGCTGACGAGCCGCGTATCTCCTTTGGGCGTCTTGGGGAAAGGACTTTCTTTGAACGGAATTTCTACTTTTTCCACGCCATTTTCGTCGCAATATTTTCGGATAATTTCAATAATATCCGCGCCGAATTTTTCGAATTTCACTTGTCCGATGCCGTTGATTTGCAATAGCGATTTGCGGTTTGTCGGCATGTATTGAATCAGTTCGTACAGCGCTTTTTGCGAGAAAATAATGTATGGCGGCATATTCAGCTCCGTCGCCTTTTCCATGCGCCACGAACGGAGCTGTTGGAACAGGACAGGATGGGCTATATCCGTGCTTTCTACAGCCGGAGAGTTACGGTTTTCTCTGGGTGTTTCTTTCGTTTTTTCTTTTGTTTTTACCTTCTCTTTCTGAATGGCGGCTATTGCTTTTGCGTGAAGGAATTTCGACAAATCGAAGCCCGAAAGACAGGCGCACAGGCTGTCGTATTTGAGCCGTGCATCGTTTTCCAAATGGGCTGCGACGTCGGTGAGCTGCTTTTTTACAGCTTTGTTGTCGAGGTCGAGGTCAACGCTGCCGAGCGGGTCGAGTATCAAGGTTTTTATTTTTTCTGAAAAATAGGCGGACGCCTGACGGATGCGGCTTTGCAAAGCCGTATTTTGCTCCGCGTCGGGTTGCTGCATCAGGAGTTGATTCATTTGCCGGTGAAAGCGATCAGCCACTTCAATGAGGTCTGCCTGCACCGAGGACAACATGCGGTGGAATAATTCCTGCGTAGCCGTGAGCACGCTTCCCGAATGTTCGCGGTTGATTTTTGCGATATACGCAACGCGGCTGCGAAAAATGTCGAAATGAAATAAGTCGGCGAGTTGTTCATGCTGGTATGCCGTCCGCGCCGACTGAAACTGGTTCTCGTCCGGCAGGTTTTTTTCGATTTGTTGCGTAAATCCGCTTACGGTTTGGTCGTTGATGATGCTGTGTTGACGAATCGGCGAGCTGAGCACCATGCCTTCCATCGTTTTGCAGCGGCTCAGAGCCACGTACACTTGTCCGTGCGCAAACGACGCTTCGGCGTCAATGACGGCGTGTTCAAAGGTCAATCCCTGACTTTTATGAATGGTAATTGCCCACGCCAATTTGAGCGGAATTTGTTCAAACGAACCTTCTACGTCCTCTTGAATTTCATGCGTCGCGGCGTTGAGGCTGTACTTTACGTTCTCCCATTTTTGAGGCGTTACGATGATTTCATTCGCTTCATTAGGGCATCGTACGCGGATTTCACCGTCGCGGAGATATGTGATTTTTCCGATTTTTCCGTTGTAGTATTGTTTTTCGGCAGACGTATCGTTTTTGACAAACATGACTTGTGCATTTTCTTTCAGCGTCAGTTCAAATTCGGTAGGGTAGGCATACTCTGGAAATGTGCCTTGGACTTGCGCCGTAAAGCGGTGTCCTTTATCCCTTAAGGCATTCAGTTTGGTTTCATTGATGCGTTGCGCCTGTGCGTTATGCGTGCATAGGGTGATGTAGCCGTCGTCGTCTTTCGGCGTAAAATTCGGAATATAACGTTGGTTCAGCGCATCCAAAGCCGCCTTGTCGAGGTTGTTTTCCCGCACTTTGTTCAGAATCGAAATAAAACTGTCGTCGTGCTGGCGGAATACATGCGTGAGTTCGATGCTGATGAACGAAGTTTCATGCAGCGCCTTACTGCTGAAGAAATACGGCGTTTCGTACCGGTTGAGCAAGTATTCGCGTTCATCGTCTTTTACGATGGGCGAAAGTTGCTGCAAATCGCCAATCATCAATAGCTGCGCCCCGCCGAACGGCTTGTTTTGCGAACGGAAACGGCGCATGACAAAATCTACCGCATCCAGCAAATCGGCGCGTACCATGCTGATTTCATCAATCACCAACAAGTCAAGGCTGCGTATGATGTTGATTTTTTCTTTACTGAAACGCATCTGATTGGGGTTCATTTGTTCGATGCCTATTTGCAGTCTTGGTGGTAATTGAAAAAAAGAATGAATCGTTACGCCCCGCGCATTGATGGCAGCCACGCCTGTCGGAGCAACCACAATCATCCGTTTCGCCGCCGTTTCGCGCAGACTGTGGAGAAACGTGGTTTTCCCCGTACCTGCTTTTCCCGTGAGGAAAATATGCTGTCCGGTGTATTGCACGAACTTCGTAGCTAATTCAAGTTGCGGATTGGTTTGCATAGTCAAGTATAAATATAAAGTTGTAAATATACAAATTTTTATTGACCGACTAAAATAAAAACATCATTTTTTTCGCGTATAGTCCCCAAACCATATTTTTGGACCGCCTATATCTGTACTCATACCGCCGTTTATGTATTCTAATACAAGCTCGTTATTGTCTGCACTAAACTTATATCTATAAACAAGCATATTTAATTCTTTATCAAAAACTTTTCCTTCATAATAAAAACTATGGGATAAAGATTCTGCATTTATATTGTATATTACGGTTCTTCCCGGAGAGTTTTCAATAGTATCGTTTTTATAGTATTGTATTCTACCATTTTGTAGATATTCAACATAATCTCCATTAGATGCTACAGCATTCATATCATCTTCCGACACCCCTTGTGCTATCAATTCCCATTTACCAACAATGGGATGGTCTTCAGGTGTGTATTCGCAACTCAACACACCTATGAGGCAGGCTAAAGCTGTTACGTAAAAAAACTGTTCTTTTCATATATAAGCTTTTTTTAATTTATTTTCGTCCATAAATAATTGGTATTACTGTCAAAAAAATCCATAATCCCTTTTCCTTTTTCGATTGTGGCGGTACTAATATTAATCTCTCCCTGTCTGTTTTTCAATACTACTATTTTGCCAAAAAGCAAACTATCGTTCGGATTAAATGGGTCTTTTGCCGGATCACCAGAGGCGACAAGAATATTTGTATTAAAAATTTCAAACTCTAAGCTTAGCAAAGACTTATAGGTATAAATTACACCACTAATAGGAGGAGAGCCTGCCGCATAAAAATAGAAGCTAGGAAATGAGCAATCACATTTGTAACATTCTGATATAGTCTGTTCATTTGGTTTGGATACCTCTGATACAAAATAAAAGATGGTATCATTGTTTTGGTTTACAAATTTCAGCGTGTCCCCATTTTTATAAGGGTAATAATCTGCAAGATAATCAGGAAATCCGGGGCAATATTTGGTAGAACATGCTGTTAAAAGTAACGCGCTTAACGTAATAAATAATAATTTCATAATTAATCAATTTTCATAATTTTTATAATATTAATAACTGGAATATCCCCTCCAAATCCACAATTATGTTTTATGTCCGATATACAATATATTACAGATACTGATAGCGGTAGCGTATCTAACTTAAAATCATCGGACAGATACATCGGTTTATAAGTCTTAGTATCCCTGATGATTATATAATCATCGCAAGTATCAGGAGGGCGAAAATAGTATATAGAACAAACTTGTGTGATAGGATCGCTACAACCGGAATAGTTGTTTCGATTGATGACTAAATCAATTTTAGAGTTTTCCGGTATTTTGGGAATTTGTATTGCTACCGACCAGCGTTGCGTGGTTGTATAATCGCTTAACTCCATATCAATGGTCAATCTATAATCACTATTCACTTGTTGCATGTATTTAGTTAAATTGACAATGTTTTTTGAAGAAATACCGGTTACCACAATTAATGAGTAGGTATTAAAATCAACACTCGGAATATCTTTTCCATCAGGGATGTAACTAGTAACTTCGTCGACTGAATTAAATATATACACTTTTTCAGGCGTTAACTTCTGCCAATCATAAACAATACCATAACGAAAATCAATACTCTCTATATCAATAATCGTGTCTTCAGGTGTATATTCACAACACAACATACCTATGCTTATTAGACAAGCTAATATTATAAAAAATGTTTTTGTTTTCATAAAAATGTTTTAATTGTTTGAAAATAAAGTTCTTTGCAAACTAATTGTCTGCTGCTAAAGCCTCCCTCTTCTTTGGGGAGGCATTACTTCAATCCGTAGCGTGAAGTATGGCGGGCGTGTTGTACTATAAGTTTCATATTAACGTTTTTTTGTTAAAAATTAGTATGACAAAGGTATGAATCATTTTTCACAAAAACAAGTTTTTTAATCATTATTATCCAATAAAAATAAAACCATTATTTTTTATTTCCAACAATCTAATAAATAGCAAGTAGCTATTTCCCCGCTATTATCACCGTCAGTTCTTTCGCCCCATGTGCGCCATACACCAAACTTTGTTCAATATCCGCCGTTTTGGAAGGACCTGAGATAAAAACGCCAAAGCCCAACCCATTCAAATGAATTTGCTTGTAGGCTTCCTGCATATTTGCACAGAGGTTTTTGGCGTCCAATTTCAAAATCAGATGTTGCGTGATGAACGGAATGATGCGCTGCGGAAGATTGTTGTCTTCAAGCCATACGGCGCCGTTTTCAGCCACTCCGAAACGTCCTGCAAACAACGCCCGCTCAATTTTGTTTAACTTGTCTAATGCGGCAACGGCATATTCTTCCTTGATTTCAGGATTCGTAAAATCAAGCGCTCCGGGTAAATTTGCAGCCGTATAATCGTCGATTTCTTTTTCGGAAAGTTCAACGATTTCTGCGCCTGCCGTCGTCAAACTTTTCTTGAACAAATCAAGTTGTTGTTCGGGCGAAATGGCGGGCAATTCTTCGGACGGAATTTCCGGTGCGGCAGGAAACGCCGCCTTATGGGCGCTGATGGATTGTAAAATATCGGCTTTGCTCATTGCGGTTTATTTTTGCGGTTATTTTTATACCATTGTTTGAACGACTGTTTCGGCGGCGCAGGCAATTCCCGCCCGCGTCCCCATGCGTTAATAGGTAAATATATCAGTTTATGCGGCAGATATTTCAGCGCTTTTCTCGCCATATTTCCTGCGAAATTATACCTGCTGTTGCTTGATAGTACAAAGCCTGTCATTTTCATGGAAAAACGCTTTATAAAAGACGTCTGTTTCTTTTCGGAAAGATCCTGCCGCCAATAATATAACTGCTCGTGAATATTGATTTTAGCGGGACAAACATTTGAACACGACCCGCAGAGCGACGAGGCAAAAGGCAAATCCGTATATCGCGCATCTGTCCGCTGCGGTGCAAGAATAGAGCCGATTGGTCCGGGAATCACATAGCCGTAGCTGTGTCCGCCGCTGCGGCGAAACACAGGGCAAGTATTCATGCACGCCCCGCAGCGCAAGCATTTCAGCGAATTGACGTACTTCGGATTTCCCAAATGTTTTGACCGTCCGTTGTCAACAATCACGATGTACATTGCGCCGCCGGGTTTGGGTGTTCCGTAATGCGAGGTGTAGGTCGTAACAGGCTGCCCTGTTGCGCTCCGCGCCAGCAGGCGGGTGAAAACGCCCAAATCTTCCTGTCGCGGAACGATTTTTTCTATCCCCATACAATGCACTTGCACAGGCGCGGCATGTACGCCCATATCGGCATTGCCTTCGTTGGTGCACACTACGACCGTACCGGTTTCGGCAACGGCAAAATTTACGCCTGTAAGCGCGACGTCGGCAGCCAGAAATTTTTCACGCAAATGTTTACGCGCTGCTCTTGTCAGGTAAGTAGGGTCGGAAGCGCCTTTGTCCGTACCCAATTTTTCGTGAAACGTTTCGCCGATTTCTTCTTTTTTCAGATGAATAGCCGGCAGCACAATGTGGCTCGGCGCTTCTCCGCGAAACTGGATAATCCGTTCGCCAAGGTCGGTATCCACCACATCAATGCCTTTGTGATGCAGAAAATGATTTAACCCACATTCTTCGGTAAGCATTGATTTGCTTTTGACAATATTTTTTGCCTCATGTTTTTGAATAATATCTAAAATAATTTGGTTAAATGCCGCCGCATCGTTTGCCCACAGCACCGTAACGCCGTTTTTCAAGGCGGCGGCTTCAAATTGTTCCAAATATACATCCAAATTCGCCAGCACATTTTCTTTGATGATAGAAGCCTTTTCGCGCAGCGTTTCCCATTCGGGGACGGCGGCGGCAAGCGCATCTCTTTTCTTGCGTACTATCCAAAGCGTTTGATTGTGCCAATCGGTGCGGGCTTCGTCGGCAAGAAACTGTTTTGCTTTTTTTGCGTGCGGCGTCATAGGCTATTGGTATTTAAAATTTCGGCAATATGTTTCACTTGAATCGTTTTTTTCTGCCGGCGGATAATGCCTTCCATGTGCATCAGGCACGACGTGTCGGTAGCGGTAATAAATTCCGCGCCGTTTCGTTCGTGGTCGCTGATGCGGTCTTTGCCCATTTTGACCGATACATCCGGCTCAAAAATAGCAAACGTACCGCCGAAACCGCAACATTCGTCTTTCCTGTCTAACTCAATGAGTTCGATGCCTTCGGCTTTTTCCAACAGGCGGCGCACTTTGGAAAACGACGGAATCATCAACTCGGAAGGCGCGCCTAACTTCAATCCCCGCAGTCCATGGCAACTTTGGTGTATCCCGACTTTATGCGGAAAACGGATTTTCAAATCGTCCACGTCTAAAATATCCGTCAGAAACTCGCAGAGTTCGTAAGTGGTTTCGCGGACTTTACGCACGGCATCGGTCTGTTCCAAAATGTCGTAATGGCGGCGGACGTGATAAGCGCAACTGCCCGAAGGCGTTACAATATAATCAAATCCCTGAAAATTATTGACAAAATGTTGGTACGTGGCAATAGCTTCCTGCTCCGAACCGCTGTTAGCCAAGGGCTGCCCGCAACACGTTTGTTTTGGGGGGTAAATTACTTCTTGCCCAAGTTTTTCCAGTAATTCGAGCGTCGCAATGCCTACTTGCGGGTAGAACAAATCAATATAACACGGTATAAATAAGCCAATTCTATATTTTTTCATAGAATGAATACATTAAATATAATCCAAACAAAAGTACAGAAAAAAAATGAGATAGAAAAATTTTTGAACGATTTGTGGTCGGATAGTAGGATGCAGGAAACGAAATTCGTGAAAAACAGACGCCTATTTTTCTGTTAATGAATACGCCATGTTGCGCCTAAGCCTGTAAAATCGCATCCCGGGCAGAGCCTCAAAGGATAGACGGCGCGAGGCGCAGCCTACGCGCCAACAGGGGATTTTTTTGCTAAATTTACAGAAGATGTGTAACTTTACCGCATAAAAAAAATAGTAGTTCAAATAATTATTTGAATACCATTTTTTAAAATTATTAGAAGTTGCGCGTCAATGAAAGATATTTTAGACACAATAGTAGATAGAAAACGCAGCGAGGTAGCCGTTCAGAAACAGGCTGTTCCGTTGGATTTGTTGTTGTCGATGGGCGCGGCGCAGTTCGCGCGCCCTGTTCGTTCGATGCGCAAAGCGTTGGAATTGTCCGCTTCGGGAATCATTGCGGAGTTCAAGCGCAAATCGCCGTCCAAAGGGTGGCTGCATCCTGAGGCAAAGGTCGAAGACATTGTGCCGTTGTACGAATCCGGCGGTGCAGCGGCATGTTCCGTGCTAACCGACAGCGATTTCTTCGGCGGGTCGTTCGACGACTTGCAGCACGCCCGCACATTGGTTCGCATGCCTTTGCTGCGCAAGGATTTTATCATTGACGAATACCAGCTTTTTCAAGCGCGGGCGATGGGCGCAGACGCCGTGTTGCTGATAGCCTCTATTCTGACGCACGACGAATGTCGGCAACTGGCAGAAACAGCGCATACGCTCCACATGGAAGTATTGCTTGAAATCCACCACGAAGCGGAATTGTCGCACCTCAACCCATACGTGGACATGCTGGGCGTAAACAACCGCCATTTAGGGACGTTCAGCACGGCGGTGGACAATTCGTTCCGGCTGATTGAACAAATGCAATTACGCACCAAAGAAGCGGGAAATACACCGTTGCTTGTGTCCGAAAGCGGACTGTCCGACGTAGAAACCGTCAGGCAATTGCGTGAGGCGGGCTTTCGCGGATTCCTGATTGGCGAAACATTTATGAAAACGGAACATCCGGGCGAAACGCTCCGCTTGTTCATTAAACAGTTAGAGGGATGATAATCAAGGTGTGCGGTATGCGTGAAGACGAAAATATCCGGGCGGTGGAACGGTTGGATATTGATTGGATGGGATTTATCTTTTATCCTCGCTCGCCCCGCTACGTGCCTGATGAAAAGCGGTATGTGGATTCCATACGCCGTTGTGCGAAGAAAAAAGCGGGCGTGTTTGTCAATGCCGATACGGACGGCGTACTTCGTACCGCCGCACGGCTGCAATTGGATTATGTGCAGCTGCACGGCAACGAATCGTCTGATACATGCCGTTTTATACAAGACAACGGCTATCCGGTCGTCAAAGCCTTTTCCATAGCGGCGGCTGACGATTTGAAGCAGGCGGAAGCGTACGAAACGGCGGTTTCCTTTTTCCTATTCGATACAAAATGTGAAGGATACGGCGGTTCAGGACGGCAGTTTGATTGGGATATATTGAATAATTATCAGGGGAATACGCCCTTTTTACTAAGCGGCGGCATCGCACCCGGAAGTTTAGACGACGTGCTGCAATTCCACCATCCGCTGATGGCAGGCGTGGACTTGAACAGCGGTTTCGAAACCGCTACGGCAATGAAAAATACAGTAGAACTGCAACAATTTGTTGCCGGAATTAGAAGAATAAATCATTTAAAGTAATAAATAATGAATCGGATTACACAACTTTTTGATACGCAGAAAAACGGCGTCCTGTCTATTTACTTCACGGCAGGCTATCCTGCGCTGAACGATACGCAACCCATTTTAGAAGCGTTACAGGACCACGGCGTCCATTTGGCGGAAATAGGTATCCCGTATTCCGACCCAATGGCAGACGGCGTAGTCATACAACAATCATCCACGCAGTCGCTTCGCAACGGTATGTCGTTGCGGCTGTTGTTTGAACAGCTTAAAAACATCCGCCAAACCGTTCACATTCCGCTTATTCTGATGGGCTATCTCAACCCTGTGATGCAGTATGGTTTTGAAGCCTTTTGCCAATCGTGCAAAACAGTCGGCGTGGACGGCATGATTATTCCCGACTTGCCATTTTCCGATTATATGGCTGTATATAAGCCTATTGCTGAGAAATACGAATTAAAAGTAATTATGCTGATTACGCCCGAAACGTCGGACGAGCGCATCCGGCTGATTGACAAGCATACCAGCGGCTTCATCTACATGGTGTCGAGCGCGTCCGTTACCGGCGCACAAAAAGACTTCGATGAGGCGAAACAAACCTATTTCCGCCGTATCAACGCAATGAACTTGCAAAACCCGCGTTTAGTCGGTTTCGGCATCAGCAACAAAGCGACATTCGACGCAGCCGCCGGCAACGCTTCGGGCGCAATCATCGGCAGCAAATTCGTGCAATTATT
>JAITPN010000029.1 GCA_031289415.1 Prevotellaceae bacterium
CGGGACGGATATAAAATATTAAAGCGGTATGATTTAAGCCTGCAAGACGTGCAACGTTTAAATTATAAAATCTATTTTCCGCCTACGGAGGCAATGAAGAATATGAAAATGTATCCGCCTTATGGGAAATAATAGAATGAATTTGCACAACACAAAAAAATGTAGTACATTTGTATGATACACCTAAATTTTAAAAAAATATGAGAAAACTTGTTACCCTTTCAGTCGCGCTCCTAATAGTCTGCCATCCTGCATTCAGCCAGCGGGCGAAATACAGCAAATTTTATTTATCTGTAAGACACGGCATAAATTATGATTTGAAAAGCGATTACTCCGAAAAACATGATGCTGATTTTCAAATCAATAGCAATGGCGCTTATTTTTTTACGCCTAACTTTGGTTTCGGGTTAAACTATCATTTCAATACCGGATTAAAAAACTTTGAAAAAAACATTTATGACGATCACAATTATCTCGTGCTTGAGGAAAAAATACAATATAATGAAGCCCGACATTACTTCGGAGGGGATTTCTATGGCAGGTTATATTTGGGCAAGCCCCACGCCAAACAAGGCTATGCTCGACGAATGACCGGCGCAACATTTTCACGATGGACACTGCATGCAGGCGTGGGTATCGGATGTATGTGGGTCAATAGATACCATAGAACATATTTTATGAACTATAGTGTACTGTCAACACCATTCATTACTTTTAGTGCTATAAAGGACATTATGGAACAAGCTATAGGTTTTACCGCATCGGCAGGCATTCATTACCGTATAAATCCTTTCGTAGGTATAGGTCTTACAGCAGATGGATTATTAGGCACGTATTACGACTCATTGAGCGGGGAGGATGCTGCATGGAAATATCACTGCGTTGGTATTTCTGCCGGACTTGACTTTTATTTTTAATTTCTTGCAACTTTTTATTTTGCTATTCCTTTTACAGTTTCGACCAAGCGTATAAATTCGCGTTAGTAATCAAAAATAAACAGGCTTTAGCCTAACTCATGAATATTTTGGATAAAGTCTATACAAATTATTCCCGTTGCGCTCCAGCTAAAGCTGGAGACAATTCAAGCCATTGAATGATGTGGTTGTAATTTTTGCGTATGTATCTTTCCGCCCGCTATATCACTTCCGCCGCATATTTGAGTATCCAGCCTTGTTTGCCGTCGGCAAGGCGGATGGATTGCCATTCGCCAAGCGTTTCGAGGATAGTTACTTTTGTGCCTTCATGCAAAATGAACAAATCTTTGCCCGACGCATCGGGCGAACTTTTTACGGTAACTACGGCAGGTGTAATGATGGCGGCAGACGTGTCGTACAATGCCGTTTTTCGATAACCGGCAAACACGATGCTATTGATGCTAAACAACAACACAATCACAGCAAGAATAAAGGAAATTTTGCGCCACGCCACAGAGCGGGCAAAAAAGAAAAACCAAGTCAGCAACAGCACAAAAGCAAACAGCGCGAGCGAAACCCACGCCCACGTGTCGGCGCTTGCCGAATTGCGGATATTTTTTATCCATGTAGTAACAAAAAATTCGGGCACAGGCTCTATTTTGTCTATGGTTACCGCATTCGCTATGTCTAAATTGTGTGTAATATCTCGGTCTTCGGGATGCAATTTCAGGGCGCGTTCGTAATATATAATAGATTTCGCCAAGTTGTTTTGTTTGAAATACGTGTTGCCTATGTTGTAAAACAAATCGGCGGATACTTCGCCCGATGCTTCAATCATGGTATAGTGTTGCAGGGCGTCGTCGTAGCTTCCCGCTGCGTAAAGGGTATTGGCTTTCGCCCATATTGAATCTACAATCTGCGCCTGCGCCGCGAAAGAGGAAGCCATACACAAAGCCGCAATGAATGCGCCGATACGCCAATGCGCCGTGGTGTGCGTGTGTGGATATGCTGTTGTATATTTCATGATATTCATACGTTTTTTTTGCATTATAATTCTACAAATTTACTGATGACCGCTATCGCGTCGTTATATGTTTTTTCCATTTCCACACGTCCTGCCCCCGGCGCATAACGTGCATATTCACATTCGTCAAGGATTTGCAGGTATGCGTTGATGTCTTCTTCTTTCGCATTTTTCCGCTGCATTGTTTCGCGGACGGCGTCGCGCGAAAGGTCGGCAATCGTAAGTCCGCTTTTATCGGAGAGAAATCCCCACAAGGCGCGGCTCACTTCGTCGTAGAAATTATTGCTATTGCCGTCTTTCAGATATTGCCCTGCTGTTTTCAATCGATGTTGGGCTATTTTGTTGGCTTTCCGGTGACGGACACGCACAACGTCCTGCGATTTTTTAAGGTGGTTTTTAAACGAATAATAGAGAATGACGAACAGGGCAAACAACAATACAAAAAGCAAATAATAGCCGGTTGTGCCGAAGAAAAGAAAGTTTTTGGCATGTAAATGCAACTTGCTTGCCTTGATGTAATGAATGTCGTTGTTCAGCGTTTTTACGGTTTGCCTGTTGATGTTCGCTACATTGGTCGCGCTGCCTGCATTGGGGTCTTTTGCCACGCCGAGGTGCAAATCTTTCGAGCGGATGGTTACATATTGTTTTTTATTAATGTCGAAATAAGTAAATTCAATGGCAGGAATGTCAAAACTGCCTTCGCTACGGGGAATGACAGGGTATTCAAATTGTTTTGTACCCGAAATACCGGCTGCCGAAGTTTTTGAATTATCGGTTACTTTTACATCATACGCTTCGAAATGCGGCGGAAAATTCACTTTTGGCGTTTCTACCAATTTCATGTTGCCTTCGCCGCTTATTTTTACTACGAGCGAAAGGGCGTCGTTGGCGATGCTGCTGTCGCGGTTGAAAGCGGCTGTTATACGGAAGTTAGTGCCTACCGAGCCTTTGAAAGAAGCGGGTGCATTACCCGGTAGCGGCGACACCTGCACTGTGGACGCTGGCGATTTGATTTGTTTGCGTACTTGCTGCGGCGTGTCGAAAAAACTGTCGAAGATATTGCGCGGTTGTTGGTTGTTGCGTACCTGCATGGTGCACGTGGCTTCGAACGGGTCAATTTTTAAAGCGCCGCTTTGTTGCGGATAAAGAATGTAGCGGCGTAACAAAGCGGTGTAATACAACTTTCCATTTACGTTTTCGCGTTGGAATTGCAACTGTTGCGGCGATTCTATATCCTGACTCCAAAATCCGTTGAATACGGGAAATTTGATATTTTCAAATCCGGCAATATTCATTTGACGGGTATATAGTTTTATCGTGGCATTCATCGGCTCGCCTTGTACCACTGTTGATTTGTTGAAATGAATACGCACAAACGCATCGGTTTCGTCCGCACTGATGTTTTGATGGCTTTCGGCGGGTTGTCCTTGCGGCGCAGCTTGGTTTTGCGTGTTATTGTTCTGCGGTGCATTGGCTTTTACCACTTCAATGGTTACCGGTTGCGTTTGGTATGTTTGTCCGTTCACTGTGGCGCCGGCTGCCCCGATTTGTAATTTCCCTTCTTGGGTTGCCTGAAGCACGTATGTTACACTCATCATAAACGTTTGGGTAGTTTGTCCGTTGATGATTTGGACGCTCGTACTTGATGAATTTGACGGTCCTGCCATGACAGAAAATCCGCCGAAATCGGGCGGCGTAAAATTATTTAGGTTGGCGTTGACATTGAAAGATATGCGGAATGCCTCGCCCACAGCCACCGCTCGCGGCGCCGAAGCGGTAAAATTTACCGTTTCAGCCCGTATGCCTGTAAAACTTAATAATGCTATTACAAAAATAAAAACTCGTTTCATCATACATTTACCAATTCTTGTCTGTTTTATATTTTCCTGCGGCTTTTGCCTTTTCTTTTTTTACTTTTTCCTGTGTCTCTTTTTCGTCAGCCTGCACGGCGTCTAAGATTTGCTGCGCCTGTTGCGGCGAAATTTTAGGCTGCGGCTGCCGGTCGTTTTTATCATCTTTTTTGTCTTGCTTATCTTGTTGTTGTTTGTCATTTTGATTTTGCTCTTGATTCTGCTGCTCGTCTTTTTTGTCTTGTTTATCTTTTTTGTCTTGGTCTTTATTATCCTTATTGTTATTCTGTTGTTGTTCGTCTTTTTGTAACATCAGTTGGGCATACGCCAAATTGCTTCTCGTTTCGTCGTCGGAAGGGTTGAGGCGTAACGACTGTTTATAAGACTCCACACTTTCCTTATACTTCTTTTGCTGCAATTGTACATTACCCAAATTGTGCATCAACTTAGCTTTGCTTGCTTCGTATTCCGGCGGCGTTACCAAATTTTGGAATACCGTTTCGGCTTGTTCAAACAAGTTTTGCTTGTAGAGCGTATTCCCCAAGCCAAACTTCGACACATACGACGTCGAGTCTTTTTCCAACCCTCTACGAAAAGCAATCTCCGCTTCGTGATAAGCGCTATCTTTATACAGTTTCACCCCTTCGCGCACGTCTTTTTTATCCACTTGCGACCATGCCGACAACGAAAGCGACCACAAAAGTACAATTAAAAATGTTTTTTTGAAAATATCAAAGCTTTTTGCCCACCGGTTTTTGCGTTCCAACACAAAAATTTCCGCGATGAGAAGAAATAGCGCAAAGGCAAACAGATACATAAATTGTTCGTTAAAATTCTCAAATACAATCGCATTCAAGTCTTGTTTTTCCATATTGTTGATGCCCTCCACCACCTCGTCCAAGCCAAGGTCGGAATTGGTAGCGTGGGTATAATTTCCGTTGCCTGCATTGGCGACGTCCTGCAAAATATTTTCGTTCAGGCGAGTTACTACAATATTGCCGTCTTTGTCTTTCAACATACCGTTTTTGGTGGGTATAGGCTGTCCCTCCACCGAGCCTATACCAATCGTATATATTACGATACCGGCTTCGGCAGCATTTTTTGCGGCTTCTATGGCGTCTGTTTCATGGTCTTCACCATCGGTGATGACGATGAGCGCACGGCTTTTCTCGCTTTGTAAAGTATAACTGCGCGTTGCCAGCGAAATGGCTTTGCCGATGGCTGTGCCTTGCCGCGACACAATATCGGGCGAAATGGACAACAAAAATGTTTTTGCCGATACGTAATCAGTGGTAACAGGAAGTTGCACGTACGCATCGCCGGCAAATACGATAAGCCCGATACGGTCGTCGTGCAGGCGGTCAACCAAGCGCGAAATAGCCAATTTGGCGCGTTCCAAACGGTTGGGCTTAAAGTCCTCAGCCAGCATGCTGTTCGACACGTCGAGCGCAATAATAATTTCAACGCCTTTGCTTTTCATCTCCCGCACCATAGCGCCGATTTGCGGTCGGCAAAGCCCTATGGCTAAGAAAAACCATGCGAGGCATAGCAATACGATTTTAAACCACCCGCGACTTTTTGACACGGCGGGCATGAGCGGCGTCATGAGTTTTACATCGCCAAAGCGCGACAAGGCTTTGCGTTTATTCCTCAGATACAGGGCAAATGCGATAAGCATGACCGGAATCAGCAGCAGCAGCCATAAATATTCGGGTTGAGCAAATTGTAGCATTACGGAATCCTCCTTAATATTAATAATCTTAACAGCAATTCCAACAACAGCGCGAGGATAGCGCCGAGCGCAAAAGGCATAAATTCTTCTTTATAAGAAGTGAGCGAATCTACAGTGATTTTTGCCTTTTCCATTTGGTTTATTTCGTTGTAAATTTCTATCAATTTAGTGTTGTCGGTAGCGCGGAAGTAGCGTCCGCCAGTCATTTCGGCAATTTGTTTCAGCAGGTCTTCATCAATTTCTACCGGCACTTGCTGGATGATGATGCCGCGCTCGGTCATAAACGGATAGGGCGCCATCCCTTTTGCCCCAACGCCGACAGCATACATGCGAATGCCGTAAGTTTTGGCAATTTCGGCAGCCATGAGCGGGGCAATTTCTCCGCGATTGTTCACTCCGTCGGTGAGTAAAATAATGACACGGCTTTTGGCGTCGCTGTCTTTGAGCCTTGCCACAGCCGTCGCCAATCCGTTGCCGATAGCCGTACCGTCTTCAATCAATCCGGTTTCAATGCCGTTCATCAGGTTGATGAGTGTAATACGGTCGGTAGTGAGCGGACATTGTGTAAAACTTTCGCCTGCAAAAACTACAACCCCCATGCGGTCGTAGGGACGTTCGGAAATAAATCGTATAGCAATATCTTTGGCGGCATTAATGCGGTCGGGTTTGAAGTCGCGCGCCAACATGCTTGTCGAAATATCAAGCGCAAAAATAATATCAATCCCTTCGGTGTCGGTTTTGTTAAATGCTTCCGACGAACGAGGGCGCGCCATAGCGACAATAATCAGCGCCACGGCAATACACCGCAATACGAACGGAACATGTTCGAAATAATGCCGGAATCCGGAACTTGTTTTGGCAAATACTGCCAATGACGATATTTGCAGCGACGGCGTGGCGCCTGTTATGATACGCCAAATGTAATAGGCGATTACAGGAACAAGCGACAGTAGCAAATATAATATTATAGGATATTCAAAAAACATATTTATTTATTATCTATTATTTCCGGTTCTTTTGTTTCTGTTATAAATTGCGCTATTAGCGTTACGGCGCTTTCGTTCTCCGCAGCGTCGGGTAGATATTTTGCAAATTTCACCAAGTCGGAAATACTTAAAAAATCACGTATTTTCGGCAAACAATGTTCCGGTATCGACAGTTGCGCCAATGCCTGCAAAATTTCTTCGGAAGTTTGTTCCATTGCCCGTGTATGATAGCGTTCTTCTATGTACACGCGAAGCACGTCGGTTACGCGGGTGTAGTATGTTTTCACTTTGTTATTTTGCCACAACTTTTCGGCATGTATTTTTTCAAGTTCACGCAGGGCAATCACGTGCGGCGGGTCTTTGGGTTTGGGTGCAAAAAACAGTGGTTTGTGTTGCCTGCGGCGTATAATGATATACGCCACGACGGCAATTAAAGCAATGACGCCAAGCCCAAGTAAAAACCACGGCAGCATTTCTCTGAACGTGAGAGGGTAATTTATTGGCGATTTCACGTCATAAGGTATGAACGTGGTGGTATCAATCGGCACGGTTTTCACCAGCAATTCGCTACGGTCGAAATAGACGGTGTCTATCCGTCCGTCGCCGCGCCGTCGCAACAGCACCGGAATTTGCGGAAGAATATACCGCCCTGCGTCAAACGAAGTGAGCAGGTAGGTTTGTTGCAAGGTAATGTCGTGCGATGTTTCCTGCAACGTATCAAGCTTTCGTTGTAATATTTCCAACTGTCCGTCGCCGAGCGTATCAATTTGCGGAAAGAACACATCCGTCGATTTTCCGACAGTGGCTTTCAGCATCCATTCCACCTGCTCGCCAATCAGGAGGCTGTCGCTGCTGAACGTTGCGCTGAGCGTTGCATCCTGTTTTTGCGCAAAAGCAAGCGGTGCAATAGCTATAAAAAATGTAAGTACTAATAATATTTTTTTCATCTATTTCTTTTATTGTTGCTTCATTCTATTTAAGTTCGTATTACCGGCTTTTGAACAATTTGATTAATGGTTTTACATAATCTTCCGCCGTGCTGATTTGTACGCTATCTATACGGCATTTGGCAAGGCTTTGCGAGATAGACGTATTCGCATTGCGCCACCACTGTTCGTATTGCGCACGCACCTTCCGGCTTGATGTATCTATCCACATTTCCTTTCCTGTTTCGGCGTCGCGGAGTTGTATTAGACCGACTTTCGGCAGGTAGGTTTCGCGCGGGTCGTACATCCGTATGGCTGCCAAATCGTGTTTGTTGGCGGCGATTTTCAACGCTTCTTCAAACTGCACTTTTCCGTCGTCCGACAAGTCGAGCAAGTCGGAAAGCAGGAACGTCGTACACCGCTTTTTGATGGCGTTAGTGAGGTAGCGCAAAGCCTCCGACACATTGGTGCGAGGGCTTTCCGGCTCAAATTCGAGCAGTTCGCGAAGAATACGCAGCAAGTGCGACCGTCCTTTTTTCGGCGGAATAAATTTTTCGACTTTATCACTGAAAAATAACGCACCCACCTTGTCGTTATTGATAGAAGCGGAGAACGACAAGATGCCCGCCACTTCGGCAATAAGGTCTTTCTTGAACGTGCGGACAGTGCCGAAATTCCGCGAACTGCTCACATCCACCAGCAGCATCACCGTGAGTTCGCGTTCTTCTTCAAACACTTTCACGTAGGGCGAATGTACCCGCGCCGTAACATTCCAATCCATATTGCGGATATCGTCGCCGTATTGATACTCGCGCACTTCGCTGAATGCCATGCCGCGCCCTTTAAACGCGCTGTGATATTCGCCCGCAAAAATCTGGTGCGACAATCCGCGACTTTTTATTTCTATCTTCCGAACCGATTTTAATAGGTCGTTTACCATAATTCTGCTTCTTAACGCTTATTTGTTTATTGTTTAAGGAACTTCTACCGCATTGATTATTTGCGTAATAATATCCTCGCTCGTTACATTTTCGGCTTCGGCTTCGTAAGTAAGTCCGATGCGGTGGCGCAACACTTCGTAGCACACGGCTCGCACATCTTCAGGAATCACATACCCGCGCCGTTTGATAAAGGCGTAAGCTTTTGAAGCCATTGCCAAACTGATGCTGGCTCGCGGCGAAGCGCCATACGACATAAGGCTTTTGAGGTGTTTCAATCCATAATCGTCGGGGGTGCGGGTGGCGAAGACAATGTCCACAATGTAACGTTCGATTTTTTCGTCGATATACACATCGCGCACTACCTGCCGCGCTTTTACAATATCGGCGGGATGAAGCTGGCGTTCGGGTTTCGGAAAATTACCGCTGATATTTTGACGGATAATCTGTTTTTCCTCTTCTTTTTTGGGATAACCCACGACCACTTTCAGCATGAAACGGTCAACCTGCGCCTCGGGCAGCGGGTATGTACCTTCCTGCTCAATAGGGTTCTGGGTTGCCATAACCAAAAACGGCTCAGGCAGTTTGTACGTTTGGTCGCCTATGGTTACCTGCCGTTCCTGCATGGCTTCGAGCAGCGCGCTCTGCACTTTGGCAGGCGAGCGGTTAATTTCATCGGCGAGAACAAAATTCGCAAAAATCGGACCTTGTTTCACATGAAACTGCTCATTTTTCTGGCTATAAATCATTGTGCCGACAAGGTCGGCGGGCAGCAAATCGGGGGTAAACTGGATACGGCTGAATTTCACGTCCACAATGTTGGACAGCGTATTTATAGCCAATGTTTTTGCCAATCCGGGCACGCCTTCCAGCAAAATATGTCCGTTGGCAAGCAGCCCGATAAGCAGGTTTTCCGTAAGGTGCTTTTGCCCTACAATCACTTTGTGCATTTCCATATTCACAATGTCAATGAAAGCGCTTTCCTGCTGTATTCTCTCATTTAATTCTTTAAGGTTTACAGACTCCATATATTGTTATATTTATATTTGTAGCTTATTTGACTTCAAAACAACAAACAGGTTTAATTTTGTTGTAAAATTAATTTACAGATATATGCCATGGATATATTATATTATTAATTATCAGATATATAATTCGTCTGGGTTTATATTCAATTTTT
This sequence comes from Prevotellaceae bacterium, assembly GCA_031289415.1. Classification (GTDB taxonomy): domain Bacteria; phylum Bacteroidota; class Bacteroidia; order Bacteroidales; family UBA932; genus JAIRLC01. The sequence goes on from JAITPN010000029.1 coordinate 9,551, forward strand.
CTGCCATATAGACCTAATTTTTTGCAATTTCCATATTTTTTGTAAATTTGCATTTGTTAAGTGATAGCCTATAAAGAAAAGCATCAAAAAAAATACGACATATATAATTAAGCGTTAGCTTTAACTGCGCATATCGAAATTTAGGACATTTTCATAGCGAACAAAGGTAAAAGCGTAAACGCTCACGAGAAATCGTGGGCTTTTATCTGATATTTGTTCGCAAGGTCGTCCTAAAACCTCGATATGCAAATAAAATGAAATAAGTTCGCGATTTTTTTATTTGCCTAAAAATAATGAAAAAAGACATACATATATCCATAGGAACATTGATACGTCAACAACTCAAAGATGACGGACGCGGGGTGGCATGGCTGGCTAAAAAGATTAATTGCGACCGCAGTACGTTGTACAAAACACTGAAAAAACCGGATATAAACACTGCACTATTAATGCAGATTTGCGAGGAACTGAAAACGGATTTTTTTGTCCTGTTTTCCAATGCGTTAAAGGAGAAAAAAGAAGCCGGAGAGACCAAATAAAAACAGGTGTGGCAAAAATTGCCACACTTTGTGGAACTATTTGCCACAAAATTATTAGGTTGTTCCGAAAAAACGCCTTACCTTTGTGGCAACTTCTAAAAACTAAAAAGTATGCCGTCTTATTACTACATCACGTTCGTCAGTACACGTCGCACCACAGCGGCTGCCGGTTGTAAGGTTTCCGAAACGCTTCGGCATACATTTTCATTACATTATTTCTCTGCTGCGCCCGACATTTGGCGGTTGGGCAAAAATAACTTGGACAGTTCGGGCATTTGCTAAAAGGATTTTTCTTTCGGCAAATGCTTGTTTATATATAGTGAGTTTTTGCCGCCTGACCGGCGCTCAGGATAACGGAAAGAAAAAAAGCCTTTCCACGAAAGAAAAACTCATGCTCCAGTGGTTGCACACGGATAAATGAATGTTTCACTAACACGTAAAAAAGGCTCCTGCAAAGGTACACAAAAATCAGACAATCTCAAAACAGCCCGCGCAAGGCGCAGGCAAATTTGGGCGCAGAAGGTCAAAATCATAAAGGTTTGCTTTTTCCTTTCGGTTTTGGGCGTTGCACGAAATGCAGCAGAAATTAACAAAAAGAAGCGAAACTTTCGCCGAAAATAAAAATAAAAAAGTAGGCGAACAAAATTAAATGAGTATGGAAAAGTTAAAATTAAACGCATTAAATATGCAAAGTTTAACAGATAAGGAAATGAACTCCTTGAAAGGGGGAGGGGATGTTTTGACATCTGTTATATGCTATTCTCCGACCGGAAATGCTTATTATGCAGCATATCAGATGGTTCATGTTGCCGACAACACGTATGTGCACCCATCTTACTCTACAGTCTCAATACCACTACAAGAGACAACAATAGGTCCCGCCGGTACTAGTCTAAATGATTGGAATAGAATGATTAGTGATCCTATGTGGTCAAATCTTACTCCTTTAGGAAAAGCAGTATCAATAGAAAGCTATAAAAATGCTCATCCTGCGGATACCCTTCATGATGGACGACCACTTCCATAAAGAATAAATATACAATTATTTATGATGAGTGTTAATAGTATTAATTTTATTTAAACCATGTTATTACTCATAAAAATAATAACATGGTTTTTGAGTATATAATAAATACAGTTTTATGACAAAAAAAATACAGTTATATTGGCGAAAAATAGCGATATTTATTCCATTTGTTATAGTATTTTTTCTTTTAACAGACATTCTACATCTCTTAGTGGATTATGCTTGTTTTTTTATAGGAAATGACGTAATGAATGCTTTGCTATACATTATGTTGGATATTACTTTCGTAAGTATTATCGGTTTTTGGTATATCAAAAAATATGGAATTGGAGAATTCCGATGGCAAAAGCATACAGCTATTTTTACCATAGCATCCTTGCTGCTTATTTTTTGTATTATCTATTTAAATGATTGTTTCTTTTCATCTCGCAACATTTTTCATTATAATTTTTTTACTATAAAAATAGGATATGTCAATAGCATTTCATTTTTACATGACGCCCCATCTTGTGTGCTAATATCCCGCACATTCGACATTTGTATTTTTGGACCCATGCTTGAAACAATATGTTATCTTGGGCTTTTACAAAAGCCACTATATAAAAAAATGAACCCATACCATGCAATATTTATCACAGCCGTTATATTTTCGTTTTTACATTTCGATATATCACGGATTCCGTCGGCTTTTACATTAGGAGTAATATTTGGATATTTGTATTATAAAACCGATAAATTAATTTATCCCATTTTATGCCATTCGTTTTCAAACATTATCGTTATATTTTCGACACACTATGCAGAACTTAATACCATATCGACTCTTACATTTTTAATAATAGTAACATGCTTTGTAGTATCATTGCGTTATGTAATCAGGTGCAAAATCAAAAATGAAACAGAAATATCCCAAGATAGTCTTTATACAAATGAAGATAACAATACTATTCAAAAAAATACTGAGGTATGAAAATCGTACAGTCGTTCTGGAACGCACACCGCGGCGATTTATTTATGCACAAAGGCGGTTTTCTATGCCCCGAAATCCATTGGATGAGTTGGGCTTTTTCGTGTCTGCAACTGCGGAAATTTTACACCGATGTAGAAATGTACACCGATACTTCGGGCAAAGCGTTTTTTGAACTGTTGGGTTTTCCCTACACGAAAATACATACTACGATGGAAGACGACCCATTCATGAAACGCTGCCATCCGCAAATGTGGGCGTATGCCAAAATACATGCCTACGCCCAACAAACCGCGCCATTTCTGCATATTGACGGAGATGCGTTCATTTGGGCGCCTTTCGACGACGAATTTATACAAAGCCCGCTCTTTGCACACAGCTTTGAAGACAATGACGCTGTCTATCGCATATTGCTAAATGATGTAAAAAAGTTGCCCGACGTGCCCGAATGGGTATATTGGGAGGACAAAGATCCGCACGCCTACAATGCCGGTATTTTGGGCGGAAATGATATGGAACCCATGAAAGAATATATCGAATTGGCGTATGATTTCTACGAAAGAAACCGTTTGGTATTTGACAACCACCTTACGAATGTTAAAAATTTCCAGATGATACCCGAGCAATACTTGTTTTATGCGCTGGGTAAACGCAAAAATATAAAAATGGGATTGTATGATACCAACTACGAACAAGATTATGTATCGCGCCTCGCCGACATTGCTAAAATTCCACACGAAAGTAAATTTATGCACATACTTGGCGAAGTAAAACAAGACAACCACCAAAACTATTTTGTAAACTACATGTTGCAGAAAGATTATCCCGACTCTTGGCAACGCATTGTAGAGGCGTTCAAACAACATGGACAGTTAAGTCCGTTTATGGAAAACCTCCTCGATGAAAAATATCATCAAAAGACAGTGCTCATTCCTTCGATTGCTACGAATGATGATGCACACAAACAAACAAAAATGGTTTGCGATTTATTAAGGGTAAATTTTGAAGAAGTGCAGCGCAACGGCGGAAGCGACAACGCCAAAATACAGGATATTTATACACAAAACGAAATAGGCTTAATGGACAAAAATGATGATAAAAACAGCCATATTTTATTTAATGGACAAAAATGATGATATTTTGTTTGACGATGGCTATCTAAAAAGCTAAAATACATATATTTATAGCA
>JAITPN010000040.1 GCA_031289415.1 Prevotellaceae bacterium
AAACGATGATATTACAAAAAAAGTGTTAGCCGAATATACCCATGCGCAACGTATGGTTACGCACGAAGCACAACTTGCTGTGATAAAAACTATTACCACAAACCGGAAAATACCGATGAATGTACTCAACCGTAAACAAGCCGAAGCGCCCGACACGTGCGAGGTGATTGTCAATCGGATAGGCACAGCGCCCGGTATGTGGTTCGAATACGGCGGGGCGGTATTGGTGTCGCTGCCGGGTGTACCTTTTGAAATGCAAGCGCTCATGGACGACGTATTGCTGAAGTTGCAGCAACGCTTTAAGTTAAGCGCGATATTTCACCGTACATTAATGACTTATGGTTTGCCGGAATCAATACTTGCGGAGCGTATTGCTCCTTGGGAAAATGCCCTGCCGCCGCATATCAAGCTTGCTTACCTGCCCAATCCTTCGACAGGCGTGAAGCTTCGCCTGTCGGTATATGACGTGCAGTCTGACACCGTAGCGGCTGAATGTGAGGCGCAAGTAGCCCGCCTGCGTGCATTGCTTGGCGATATTATCTATGGCGAAGAGCTTGATACATTGGAACAAACGGTCGGGAAGCTATTGCGCGAAAAAGGCGCTACGGTTGCCGTAGCCGAGTCGTGCACAGGAGGTAGGATAGCTTCGTTGCTTACGTCCGTAGCGGGATGTTCGGCATATTTTAAAGGGGCGATAGTGGCATACGATAATGCGGTAAAAACTTCGATGCTCGGCGTTCGGCTCGATACGTTGCAAACTTATGGCGCAGTGAGCCTGCCGGTGGTTGAACAAATGGCTACAGGCGTAAAACAAGCATTGCGTACCGATTATGCTGTGGCTACGAGCGGCGTAGCAGGTCCCGACGGCGGAACGCCCGAAAAACCTGTAGGTACAGTATGTATTGCCGTTGCCTCGTCTGCGGGCGTAGCCTCCGAACAGTTGTATTTTTCGACCGACAGGCAACGCAACATTGAGCGGGCTTCCGCATCGGCGTTGAATATGCTGAGAATTACTTTATTAAAGAATTAATCCCCGGACTTGTACTACCCTCGCCATCGGTTATAGACCCTTCGCTGGCTATCATTAGCCGTATGGCGGTCATTAGTCCTGTGCCTTGTATAAACATAATGAGCGCTTTTTCGTTCCCCCCATAATATGAGCGTTTTGCGATAATGCCATGCGCATCTTTCATGATATTTTCCTCTTCTTCTATAGGCGGCGTAAATCCGACGATGTCAGTGCTAATACCCGAAAGATTTACCGTTTGTTGCCTGATTTTGAACACAAATCCTTTTATATTTTCGGGGTCTTGAGCCATGTGTGCCGGCAAGGCGACGAGGTCGCTCAATACGATACTTAAATTGCCGAAAGACTGGAATGTTACGGACATTCTGAAATTACTGCCTTCACGGGTTACAGTCGCCATGGCTGTAGGTATACTTTCGTCATTGGTTACCAAACCGTTAGTACGAGGCTCATTTTCCACGATGACTTCAGGAAGAGGAGGTACCTCAGGGGCTTCAGGATAGCCAAAAGAGAAATCCGGAATGATTTCTACAGGATAAACGCCGCACAATTCGTCCATCATTTGTTCGTTGATATTCGATTTTTCGGAACAAGCGGTAAACACCAGTAACGCGCCCAGCGCCGCTGCCATAAAATTTTTTAAAGTTTTTTTCATAGCGATTGAATTTTAAGAGTTAATACTGCGACAAAGGTAATAATTTTTTTGAAACAAATTAACAATTAATGAGTTTTTTTTATGTAAAATGAATATCGGGCTGTCTAATCAACCCCGACAAGGATTGTATGTTTATAGTAAAGATTTGATAATCATTCTAATACGTGTCTAAAGGGGTAGACGATAAAACCACTAATGTAAATCCCTACACAACATTATATACTACTAAAGATATTAAAAAATAGATTCTATGATTTTTTTTACCATGTTATCGAAATAGGGTTCTTTCATCCTACCTAATTTTCTCAGCACATCTCTTTCCATATTTACCACTATTAAATGGCATTTTACGAAACTTCGCTTTTCCATTTTGAAAGTAAGCATTTCATCCGCCAACGCAAATGAATAGCATTGATTATATTCTTTGGATGAAATCAGAGCAAGGTAAACAAATTCTTCAATTTCTTGAAGTTCATTATTGGAAACAATAACAGCGGGATGCGGTTTAAATGTTCCATCGGGAAACATAAAGTTTATTTCTACAATATCTCTTTGCACGTACTTCATCAGAGATATTTGGAAAATATTTTAGAAGCGTTTATTTTAGCAGTATGAATAAAGGCTTCTTTTTCCTGTATTTTTTTCCTTTTTCCTGCTTTTATATCTTTTTCGGCTCCATTTATCAAGGGTACACCCTGCGTATTTCGTTCTATATAAACTCCTGCTGTTTGTGCCATGACTGTATTAATTTAGGTATAATTTTATACAAAGATATGGATTTATTTTATAATTACAAAAAAAGACACTTATCTTTTGCAAAAAATCTATTTTGCAAAACATTTCCATAAAATAATTTTATAATTCAAAATTATTTAGTACATTTGCAGCATGATACACACAATATGAAAATAGTATCGCACAGAAAATTAAAAGAAAAATACGAATTTGCACAAGCCAGAGTAGAGGAACTTTTACGGACGGTTGATGATAATACGCCTGCAAACGACAGGAATGCCGTAGAACTGTCGCTCATGT
>JAITPN010000076.1 GCA_031289415.1 Prevotellaceae bacterium
TCCTTTCTTAAATCCAATATTCGCATTTACTAATTGAACTTAGTAACCTCATACAGCTCGTTGTGGGCGGTATTATATTTGCCGCTATTATGGATAGTAACAGTATTGATTCGCTAACATTGTGCATAATTGCATCAGTCGTTGTGATAATTATGCTTACCGGCGTTTTCTTGTTATATAGCATAAGTAAAAAAACAAAACAAAAAATTACAAGGAGGTATAATATGTTATTAATTGTATGGTTGGCTATTTTGGGATCTGCTACAACTATCGGGATAGGGATAGTTGCATTTGTAAACAGAAAAGAGTTATTAAAAAAACACACAAATCAAGCCGTATAAATCGCGCAAAATTTATAGGATTCCCCCTTGTCCGAACCCTTGCATAGTACAGCATGTGGAAAAATTTGGGGAACGAAAGTATCCTCACCACCGAAATTTATACACATGTTAACTATAAACACTTGCAAAACACTATTCTGCAAGCATATCCGCGCAAAAAATAAATTATAATACCTACTATTAAAAATAGTAATGCACTAAATCTTAAACGCTGCTTTAATGGCAGGGACAGCGTCAAGTTGTTCCCATGCAAAAAATGCTACTTCTTTGGTCGTTTTTTTGTTGTTATATAAAAGTTCCACTTTGCGCTTTTCGTAGTCGCGACCGAAATGCCCGTAAGCAGCCGTAGCTTCAAATATCGGATATTTCAGCCCGAAACGTTCTACGATTTTTGCAGGACGAAGGTCGAACAAATCATTTATTTTTTCGCCTATTTCCGCATCGCTCAGTTTTATTTTTGCTGTGCCGTAAGTATTTACGCTTACGCTTACCGGACGCGCAATGCCAATGGCATAAGCCACCTGCACCAATATTTCGTCGGCAACGCCTGCGGCAACCAGATTTTTGGCAATATGGCGGGCTGCATAAGCCGCCGAGCGGTCAACTTTGCTCGCATCTTTGCCTGAGAATGCGCCGCCGCCGTGCGCACCTTTTCCGCCGTAGGTATCTACAATAATTTTGCGCCCCGTCAGACCGGTATCGCCGTGCGGACCGCCAATTACAAACTTGCCGGTAGGGTTTACGTGCAGAATATATTTGCCGTCAAACAAAGTGTGCAGCCGTTTAGGCAACCGTTTAATGAGGCGCGGAAGTAGAATATCCTGCACATCTTTACGGATTTTTTCCTGCATTTTCGCTTCCGTGTCAAATTCGTCATGCTGGGTGGATATTACAATGGTGTGTACGCGCACAGGTTTGTGGTCGCCATTGTATTCCACCGTAAACTGCGATTTCGAATCGGGACGCAGGTATTTCATCGTCTTGCCTTCGCGGCGGATGTTTGCCAGTTCTTGCAGCGCAAGGTGCGACAGGGTTAAGGGCAACGGCATGTACGTGTCGGTTTCGTTGGTGGCGTACCCGAACATCATACCTTGATCGCCTGCGCCTTGCTCTTCGGCTTTTTTGCGTACTACGCCTTGGTTAATGTCGGGCGACTGCCCGTGAATCGCCGACAGTACGCCGCACGAATCGCCGTCGAACTTATATTCGGCTTTGTTGTAGCCGATGCGGTTAATCACACGGCGGATAATGTCCTGCACATCCACGTATCCGGTGGTGTTCACTTCGCCGCCTACTACCGTAAGACCGGTAGTTACAAACGTTTCGCACGCCACTTTCGACTCTGGGTCGCGGCGTAAAAATTCATCAAGAATAGCATCCGAAATCTGGTCGGCTACTTTGTCAGGGTGTCCTTCCGACACCGATTCTGAGGTAAAAAGAATGTTCTTTTTCATCATTTTAGCATTTTTTTAATTGTGGTTGCAAGCAATCAAATCTTTCCACAACTATGTTAATAATATTACAAAGGTAAATACTCTTTTTGGAATCGACAAATTTTTGCGGAATTTTTTTTTGAGTTGATTATTTTTTTATCTCATACACAGAGGATCTCCAAAAAGCCCATCATTCCGTGCTTGACACGGAATCCCCCGAAAAAAGGCACATTGCTTATCAGGGGGTGTCGGGTCAAGCCCGCCATGACGGGGAGTGTTGATGGTTTTTTAGGCAGCCCTTTCCTGCTCATTATTAGCATACGGCAATAAAGATGACGGCGCTACGTGCTTGTGCCAGACTTTCAATTTCCCCTTCATTTTCCGTAATTATGTTTTCTTACTTTCCATTTTTATATATCTGTGTCATGAATAATGCGGATTTCATGAATTTATACGAAGTTTTATATAATCCACATATTTCTATAAATTATTTAATAAATGATATTTAACGCTTATTCATCGCTGTTTGTTGTCATTTTTATACCTGTGTTTTTCTACTTTGAATTGTTAAAAAATATAAAAAAAACAAAAATAGTTTGCTTTCTATCTTGATTCCTGTTAAATTTGCAACGTTAAGCTAATTAAAATCTGAAGTTTTACAGTACTAAAATGAAAATAAAATTACAATGAAAATAAATAGTCTTATGAATTATGCAGTGAGCCTCTTGGCAGGTATCGCACTTTTTGCTGCATGCAGCGAAGATCGGGTGGTTGAAGATCCGAAATTGATTGTGTCTGTTGACAAATATGTAGCATCGGCTAGCGGTGATAAATTCTCTGTTACCGTTACAAGTAACGTGGAATGGTCGGCTAAAAGTACCGACGAATGGGTTACTCTTTCGCCGGTGTCGGCGCAAGCCGGTACGCTTACCGTAGCGCTTTTGGTAGAAGAAAACCCTACCAATGAAAGCCGTGAAGCTACCATTACGATTACAGGTTTGGTGGGCGATGTGGCGCAAACGATTACAGTTACGCAAGTGAAGCCGGGCGATGTGGCGTTGTCTGTAAGCCCTGAAAAAATTAACACATCCGGCGACGGCGGTCATTATACACTAAACGTATCGTCGGACAAAGAATGGTCGCTTACAAGCAAATCAAGTTGGTTTACCGTATTGCCGGCTAAAGGACCAGTAGGTAAAACCGATGTTACCGTAACCATTGCGGCTAACACTGAAAAGGCGCGTACCGATACCATTATTATAACGGCGGGCGACGTTACCAAGATCGTAGAAATATACCAAGGTGCAAAAAACAATGTGATTCTTGCCAAATCAGGTACTTTCGTGGATGATGCTAATGTAACATCCCTTTTTCCGAGCGAAACTTTTGGCGTACTTTCCTATAAAATTACATTCGTTTCGAGCGGTACGCTTACGGTTACCGATAAAACATCCGAAACGAACATCAAATGGATTCTGGTAGACAGTGTAGGACATTACCTGACCCCAGATGAATACAAGGCACAGGGCGATGGAAAAATTCAAATCGAATTACCTGAAGGCACTTATTATTTGGCAGGCGTGTTGAATAGCGGTAACGAAGGTAAAGAAAACCTCGTGAAATACGACCTCGAAATATTTACCACCGGCGCAGGCGGCGCGGAAGTGTATAAACTTCCAAAACCCGAAGAAACTTATGTCATCTACGAATCTGCAGGTGTCATGGGTGCAGAGGAGGCTTTCAGAATTTCATTCCCCATGCCGGAAGGCTCATCGCCGGCATTGATTTACACCATCAAAGCCCAACAGGCAGGTAAGCTGAAAGTGAACAGCGGTACAGGCGTGCTGAACATGTACCTCTACGATACAAAAGGCTTCCTCGTTTCCGACAAATCGCCTGAAGAAGGCGGATACGAATGGTATATCAATACAAAAGACACGCTTGGCGTATATGATTGCGCCGTTAGCCAATACTTCTTGGTGTTGACCCCGCAGGAAAACGTAACACCGGCGGCTAACTATACGTTGAGCATAACTTATTCTGTGCAAGGCGGCGCTACGGTATTAGCCAAAGGCGTGCCATATACCCCCAATGAGTCGTACTTTACCGAAATTACCATCCCTTATACAAATAGCGGCGCATTCTCAGATGATGCCGTATCGGCAGCGCTTTGCCCCGGCGACAGCACGGTTGTAAATGGCGTACTCGCATATAAAGTTACCGTAACGGAAGCCGGTACACTAACCGTTACCGACAAGATAGCCCCCGATCCTGCCAATATATGGTGGAGGGTATTTGATTCTCCGTATGCCTTGGGCTGCGTAGGAGCAATATTCGACAACAACAACGGTACGGCAAGTGGAGCGGTAACTCCCGGTACTTATTATATAGTAGGTGTAAACAATGCGCCTTGGAATGCCAATTTGCTGACCGAGCTGTATGAAGTGGAAATAGAACTTGCAACTCCGCTACAGGAAATAGAGCACGGCGGCGCTATATGGGCTGACCGTGACGCCACCATAGTTGACGGCACAAGCATCTTTACGTCGTATCCCAACAAATTGGGTGAACGTAACGAATACTTTCCGATACCTGAGGACGACCCTTGCCCCGAAGGATGGCGTTTGCCAACGAAAGCCGAATGGAAAGCCGCATGGGTTGGCGGAGCAGAGAGAGTAGAAACAATTGCCAAGTTGACTGATGAAGACGGACATGTATTAGCACTGCGGCTTTCCGACGATATCATGAGTTTATTTCAAGCACAATGGGACGACGACTATATTGCAGTGGTTGCAGTTTGGTGTGATCCTATATGTGAATATGATCGTAGCGGTGCAGATGCGTGGCACAACCACGTACGTTGTGTGAAAGTCATACCTCCTCCCCCTCCTCCCGCCAACGCCGCTACCGAGCAGCTATGGATTGTAGGCGGTAAAGCATGGTCGGACGTGATCAATATTCCCGAATGTGATAAAGATGATTTTGATGCCTCCCCCGCCGGTTGCCGGAAAAATGCCGATGGCTACAGTGGATATTATTACTCTTGGGATTATGTGGACGCTAATAAGGAAACCCTTTGCCCTGAAGGCTGGCACGTACCTACTAAGAATGAATTTATCTCCTTGAATGTGGCTTTAGGAGGTAATGGTGAGTATGAAAGTTATCCCAATTTAGCTGACGACTATCAAACCAAATGGAGTCCGTCATACGGCGGCAGATTTGAAAATGGTGTAATAGTAACAGATGACGTAGATACTGATTATTACTTGGGCGTAACGGCATATTATTGGTCGTCGGTTGCGAATGGAGATAGTGAGGCGTGGGGCATGCAAGTAGACGGTGGCAATTGGTATGATATAAAACCGTACGAAACCTATTCGAAATCTTTCGGCTTGCAAGTACGTTGCATACAAAATTGATATAAAGTTAAAATTTTATATAATCTTTTTATTGTTTTATAATTTCGAGAACGGAGACGCTGCAAAGCGTCTCTGTTTGATTTTGGATGAAACGGCGGCAGGTGAAGAGTGAAGCGTAAAGAGTGAAGCGTTTCCTCGTCCGAAAGCCGCTTCACTCTTCACTCTTTACTCCTCACTCTTTACTCTTCACTCTTTACCCTTCACTTTTCACCCTACAAAAGATTAAACAGCCGTTTCCACCGGATATTTGTCGGGAACGGCTTATGCTGGTCGGTCGAAAACCAGACCATGGCGGGAGCGCCTACGACGTGGTCTTCGGGCACAAAACCCCAATAGCGCGAATCGAGCGAATTGTGGCGGTTGTCGCCCATCATGAAATAGTAATCCATTTTAAAAGTATAACCGGTAGCTGCCGCGCCGTTAATATAAATCACGCTGTCGGCAACCCGCAGGTCGTTGTGTTCATATACGCCGATAATGCGTTCGTAGAGCGGGAGGTTTTCCAACGTCAGCGCCACGGTCGCGCCTTTTGCGGGAATCCACAGCGGACCGAAATTGTCGCGCGTCCACAGGTAATTGTCGGCAAACGGAAATATCAAGCCCTGCATGTCGGGATAGTCGGGCGGATATACGTCGTTGCTTTGCGCCGCGCCCACGACGTTGGGCAGCGCGCGGATTTTCTCCGCATTTTCGTCGGAGAGGAATATCCGCGTATAACCCGGCAGGCGGCTGTCGTATTCTGCTTCATGGGTGTTGACGCCCATCTTGTCCAATATTTTTGCATTGACCGGCGTGCCGTTGGTTTTTACGATATAAGAATACTGTACGCCTTTCCGGCTGCGTTCGGCTTGTCCGTTGCGCCACACGCGCCCGTCGCGTACTTCAACCGTATCGCCGGCTACGGCGATGCAGCGTTTCACGTAATTGTCCTTTTTATCCACAGGGCGCACGATTACCGGACCGTAGCGGTGAATGGTTTGTGCGCGTCCGTTGAGGCGCGCGATGGTGTAGTAATCCTGCATCGGCTCTTGCTTCAGCACCGTGTCGCCATGCGGAAAGCCGAACACGACGATGTCGCCCGCTTTCACCTTACTGCGCCCCGGCATACGGCGGTAGTCCCATTTCAGCCATTCGACGTACGAGGGGGTGTTCAGCACCGGCGTGGTATTGTGCACCAGCGGCAGCGACAGCGGCGTTTCGGGAATACGCGGACCGTAGTACGATTTGCTGACGAAAAGGTAGTCGCCCGTCATCAAACTGCTTTCCATCGATGAGGTAGGGATGACGTAGGCTTCATAAAAATACATGCGGATGAACGTGGCGGCGATGAGCGCAAACACAATGGCGTCAATCCAGTCGAGCCATACGTTGTGCTTTTCGCCTGCTTTGTATTTTTTCTTCCAGAACGCCCATTTCACTTTCCGGGTAACGTACAGGTCGAACACGATTACTACGCCGAACAACCACCAATAGTTGCCCAGCCACAAAACCCACAGCGAGTAGCACAACGCCACGAGTCCGAATTTAAACCATTTGCCGGCTATAATCTGCCGTATTTGCTTCATCATTATTTGATAATTTTCCACAAAGATAGTGATAAATATGCAAAAAAGAAAATGCGCAACGTGCGGCGCTCAGCGGCGGCGCTTACGCAGAACTTGAAATTCCGTGGAATTTTTGCCGCCGCAAGTTGCAGGACGGAAAATTCCGTGGAATTTCTGTCGCCGCAAGTTGCGGGACGGAAAATTCCGTAGAATTTTTGCCGCCGCAAGTTGCAGGACGGAAAATTCCGTGGAATTTCTGCCGCCGCATCGCTTCACCCTTCACTCCTCACCCTTCACGCTTCACCCTTCACGAATTTATTCGTATCTTTGTCGAAATTTTAACGAGCATGAATAGTATCCCTTCATCCGAACTTATTATTAACGGCGACGGCTCGGTGTTTCACCTGCACCTGAAGCCCGAACAGCTTGCCGATACGGTCATTCTGGTAGGCGACCCGGGGCGTGTAGAAACCGTGTCGTGGTATTTTTCGACCATAGAATGTCGTGCGCGCAACCGTGAATTTGTGAGCTGCACCGGCGTCTATAAGAGGAAACGGCTTACGGTGCTTTCCACCGGCATCGGCGTGGGCAATATCGACATCGTGCTGACGGAACTCGATGCGCTGGCGAACGTCGATTTCGCTACGCGCACCGTCAAACCCGCGCACCGGACGCTGAACCTCGTCCGCGTAGGCACGTCCGGCGCGCTGCAAGACCACGTGGCGATGGGCGATGCCGTGCTGTCCGAAATATCTATCGGGTTCGACGGATTGCTCAATTTCTATGCCGGACGCGACGCCGTGTGCCTCGCCGACTATGAAGCGGCTTTCGTCGAGCAGATGCAGTGGAGCGAACGGCTGCCTGCGCCGTATTTTGTGGCGGCTTCCGAGAAGCTCGTCCGCCTTTTTGCCGATATTGCTACGGCGGGGATGACCATCACCGCGCCCGGGTTTTATGCGCCGCAGGGGCGCGTCGTCCGCCTGCCGCTTGCCGACCCGCTGATGAACGACCGTATCCGCCGCTTTGCATACGACGGCAGGACGATTACGAATTACGAAATGGAAGGGGCGGCTATTGCCGGTCTGGCGCGGCTGCTGGGGCACGAGGCGGTAACCCTCTGCCATATCATCGCCGACCGCGTACACCGTACCGCCAATGCGGAGTATAAGAACGACGACGACGACCGCTCGCTTACCGCATTAATAGAACAGGTGCTGGAGAAAGTTATAGAATTAGCGTAATCATGGAACTACATTTGAATATACAGGAAATACTCACCGCCTTTATGGTGCTTTTTGCGGTGATTGACGTTACGGGCTCAATCCCCGTGTTTGCAGGGTTCAACCACAGCGGCAACACCGTGCATGCGGGCAAAGCGGCGCTCTCGTCGCTGGCGGTCGTCATCCTCTTTCTCTTTGCCGGCGAGGGGCTGCTGGAACTGTTTCACACCGACGTGAACTCGTTTGCCGTAGCCGGTTCGCTCATCCTCTTTGCCCTCGCTATTGAAATGACGCTCGACGTAGAACTCTTCCGCAACCATGCGCCGTCGGGCTATACGACGTTTATCCCCGTCGTCTTCCCGCTCATCGCAGGTCCCGGAACGCTCACCACGACGCTCTCGCTGCGGGCTGAATGTCATCCGGCGAATATCATCATCGCCGTCGTGTTGAATATGGCGATACTCTACCTCGTCCTCCGGAAAATCTATGTCGTGGAAAAATTGATTGGCAAGGGCGGGATTTACATCTTGCGGAAATTTTTTGGAATTATTCTAATCGCCATGGCAGTAAAGCTTTTTGTATCCAACATCCGCGTATTGTTGGGGTAGTCTTTTTTTTTATTTCAAAAAAACTTATACCTTTGTGGCAAGTTTAACCTATATTATGCTTAAAATATATGACTAAAGAACAAAACAAAAATTACACTTTTTTGCCAATCATCATGATGATATTGCTGTTTGGCATGATTTCCTTCGTTACCAATTTGGCAGCCCCGATGGGGATAGTGCTGAAAGCGCAGTTCGGCGTGTCCAACTTTGCAGGGCTGCTGGGTAATGCAGGCAACTTTATTGCGTATGCCGTGATGGGCATTCCTGCCGGCATCCTGCTGCAGAAAATCGGGTACAAGAAAACGGCGCTGCTTGCCATTGCCGTCGGCTTCGTCGGCGTAGGCATCCAGTACCTTTCGGGCTATGCGGGGCAAGGCTCGGCGTTTGCCATCTACCTGAGCGGCGCGTTCGTTGCCGGTTTCTCCATGTGTTTGCTGAACACGGTGGTCAACCCGATGCTCAACACGCTCGGCGGCGGCGGAAATAAAGGAAACGTACTGCTCCAAGTAGGCGGCAGCTTCAACTCCTTCATGGCTACGCTGACGCCTATGATAGTAGGCATCCTGATTGGCGACGCGGCAAAATCCAGCATTACGAACATCTTTCCGTTCATGTATGCCGCCATGGCAGTGTTTGCCATCGTATTCGTGGTACTATACTCGGTACGCATCCCCGAACCCCACGCGGCACAGTCGGCTGAGCCGTTGGGACGGCTAATATCCGGTGCGTTGAAGTTCCGCCATTTCATTCTCGGCGCGGTGGGTATCTTTGTGTACGTAGGCGTGGAAGTAGGTACGCCCGGTATCTTGAACTACCTGCTGGTTGACCCCAACCTCCCCAACCCGTTAAACCCGATAACCGCCGGGTTTGTAGCCGGCACATACTGGCTGCTGATGTTGATAGGGCGCTTGGTAGGCGCAAGCGTAGGCGCAAAAGTGTCGAGCAAGACGATGCTCTCCGCCACGGCGAGCGTAGGGTTGATATTGGTGCTGCTGGCTATCGTCCTGCCTATCGCCACCGAAGTATCGCTCCCTGTATTAAAAAGCATCAACGGCGACATCTCGTTCGGACTGCTCAACGTGCCTATCAATGCGGCGCTGCTGGTGTTGGTAGGGCTGTGCACCTCCATCATGTGGGGCGGCATCTTCAACCTTGCGGTCGAAGGGCTTGGTAAATATACGGCGGCGGCGTCCGGCATTTTCATGGTGTTGGTTTGCGGCGGCGGCATCCTGCCTGCACTGCAAGGATGGATTGCCGACATCGCAGGTTACCTGACCAGCTATTGGGTCATCGTTGCCGGATTGGCTTACCTGTTGTATTACGCCCTCATCGGCTCGAAAAATGTGAATAAGGATATTCAGGTATAGCAGCCCCCCATCCCCCCTGAGGGGGGAGCAGAGACAAAGTGATTAGGTGATTAAGATTGAACGTAACGTAGCTTTCTTAATCACCTAATTTTTTAATTTACTTAATCACTTTCCGCGCAAGCGGGCATAAAAATAACAAATTAAAAAAGAAGCGCGAACTTTGGGATGTTCGCGCTTCATCTGTTTCAGAGCATAAGCCTTTGACATCTTTGGAACGTTCAAAGACGTCTTTGGAATCTTTAAAGACATCTTTGGAACGTTCAAAGACGTCTTTGGAATCTTTAAAGACGTCTTTGGAATCTTCAAAGACATCTTTGGAACTTTCAAAGACATCTTTAGAACTTTCAAAGACATCTTTGGAATCTTCAAAGACATCTTTGGAACTTTCAAAGACATCTTTGGAATCTTCAAAGACATCTTTGAAATATTCAAAGTCGACTTTGAAACGTTCTGCTGAAGATTATCAAAAACGTGCGGGGAAATATTTTTTATTCGTATATTTGTAAAATGATAACGACGGAAAACATGGATGCGCCTACGCTTATCGTCGTGCTTGGCGCTACGGGGGTGGGGAAAACGGTGGCGGCGGTGGCTCTGGCGCAGCAACTTGGCACAGAAATCGTATCGTGCGACTCACGGCAGCTTTACCGCGAAATGCCTGTAGGGACGGCTGCGCCCACCGCGGCGCAGCGGGCAGCCGTACCGCATCATTTCATTGCCTCGCACAGCATACGCCAACCCTACACCGCAGGGCGATACGAAACGGAAGCGTTGGCGGTTCTCGACACGCTGTTTGCTACGCACCGCACCGCGCTCATGGTCGGCGGCTCAGGGCTGTACATTGATGCGGTGTGCCGCGGCATCGACGACTTCCCCGACGCCGACCCTATCCTCCGGCAGACGCTCACCGAACGTTGCCTGCACGAAGGTCTCGACAGCCTCCGCCGCGAACTGAAAACGCTTGACGAAGAGAGTTACCGCTCCCTCGACTTGCAAAACTCGCACCGCATTATCCGCGCCCTCGAAGTAACGATTGCCACCGGAAAGCCCTATTCGTCGTTAAAGAAAAACTGCCGGAAAGAGCGTCCGTTCCGCATCGTGAAAATCGGGCTGCAGCTGCCGCGCGAAACGCTGTACGACCGCATCAACCACCGCGTACGGCAAATGATGGACGACGGATGGATTGACGAAGCGCGCAGCCTCTATCCGTTCCGCCATCTTCCCGCATTAAATACGGTAGGCTATAAAGAGTTGTTTGAGTATTTCGACGGAAAAACCAACCTTGACCAGACGATAGCGCTCATTCAACAACACACGCGCAATTACGCAAAAAAGCAATGCTCCTACTGGGCGCGGGATAATGATATTCAATGGACACGGTCATTAAATATTGAAAATGGCGTGTTGAAAATGATTTCTTAACTAAAAAAGTGTTACCTTTGTTTCTGATTTATTTTAATATGCAAGACGATGGAAGTAAAAATTGAAGCCTCGTGGAAAGCGGTGTTGCAGCAGGAATTCGACAAGCCTTATTTTGCCGGATTAACTACCGTAGTGCGCAATGAGTGGACGGCAGGAAAACAGATATATCCTCCGCCGGCACTTATTTTCAACGCATTTGAAAAAACGCCTTTCGATAAAGTAAAAGTCGTGATGCTGGGGCAAGACCCTTATCACGGCGCAGGACAAGCGCACGGTTTGTGCTTTTCGGTGCAGCGCGGTGTGCGGATTCCGCCGTCATTGGTAAATATTTATAAGGAGATTGACGCCGACCTTGGCATTGCGCCGCCTACGCACGGGTGCCTCGAATCGTGGGCTGAGCAGGGCGTATTTATGCTCAACGCCGCCCTCACGGTACGCGCCGGAGAGCCGATGTCGCACAGCAAAATCGGGTGGGAAACGTTTACCGACGCGGTGATACGCATATTGTCGGACGAGAAGGCAGGGCTTGTGTTCCTGCTGTGGGGCAATTTTGCGCGCAACAAGCGCATTTTGATTGACGGCAAGAAACACCTCATTCTTGAAGCGGCGCATCCCTCGCCCCTTTCGGGTGGAAAATTTTTCGGATGCCGCCATTTCTCAAAGACAAATGAAATCCTCGAACAACAAGGATTGACGCCTGTGAATTGGCAAATAAAGTAATGCGGGCAACATGGAATCAAGAATGAACGACATAAATTTTAACTTTAAATAATCATGGCTGTTTTTTTCCCGGGGTCGTTCGACCCTTTCACCGCAGGTCATTACGACATTGTGTGCCGCGCGCTCAAACTGTTTGACCATGTCGTAGTCGGTATCGGCACAAACGTGCTCAAAAAAAGTTTCTTCACCGAAGCAGAACGCCTCCATATCATCGAACAGGCGGTGGGCGACCTCCGCCGCGTGTCGGTAGTCGTTTATCACGGACTGACGGTTGATTATTGTGCGGAACACGACATTCATTGCATCATTCGCGGCGTCCGCTCGCTGTGCGATTATGAATACGAAACCCTTACGGCGCAAGTAAACCGTCAGTTGCAAAACGGCATCGAAACGGTGTTTCTGCCGTCGTTGCCCGAACACACGTATATCAATTCTACGGTCGTGCGCGACATCCTGACGCACGGCGGCGATGCGTCTGCCTTTCTCCCGAAAAAAGTTACATTACCAATTAAAATATCATGAAGACTAAGAAATACATACTTTCAGGCAGCGTGCCGCACATGGCGCGGCTCCTTGGCACGTTGATAGGGTTGCATATCGGCGCATGGGCGTCGGCGCAAACCATCGGCATACAGGGCAACGCGCCCGATTACGCAGGCGTTACGTTCCGGTTCTATGCTTACAACGATTATATCACCTACACGGAAGACCTCATCATGCAATGCACCGTTGCCGCCGACGGTTCGTTCGCCGCAACAGGCACACTGACGCACGAAGGTATGATATTTGCCCGCACGGGAACCTATTTTCTCTATTTTTATGCCGTTCCAAATGCGGACTATACACTGTATCCACCGCCGCGAAAAGAAAAAAGCAAGACCGATTCGCTGAACTTGTTTTTTGAAGAAACGCCGATACACGTCGGTACGCACACCACGGCAGCCAACGACATCAACCGGACGATGATGGACGGCGATTGCCCGTCGGCGGCGAATACGGCGGGTACTTCGTATTTCGCCTACTGCCGCTACCGTCAAGGGTTGGAAAAATACCGCTCCGTTAAGCAAAAAGTAAAAAGTCTGGCAATACATTATTTCCGCAACCAACCGATACTTTATTATAATGAAGCATACATGGATTTATTCAACCAAGTATATAACCGCTATTTTGAATTTATGCAACGCGACGAGGCGCAACTGCTCGACATCATTAACCGTGAGCGGAATTTGCCGCAGCTAAAAGCGTTTATATTGCGCGATACCACGTTTCGCGACGACGCCTTGCTTGAATTGGTCATGCTCAAAAATCTGTACGAAAATTTTTATACCCCTACTTTTTCACACGAGAGCCTGCTGTCGTTAGTTAAAGCAGTGGCGCAGACTACGCTATACGCCGAAAATAAAAATATTGCACAAAACATCATCAACCGCGTTACGCTGCTCATGGCGGGCTACACGCCGCCCGACTTCACGTTATACGACACGGCAGGCGCCGCCTATCATCTTGCCGATTTCAGGGGGAAGGCGCTGTACCTCATATTCGGCAAGGTATTCAGCTATGTATCTATCAATGCGTTCGAGAAACTTTTTACACCCTACAATGTATACCACGACGCCATAGAAATTGTGGTCGTAAGTGTAGATGAAGACACCGCGCAGCTCCAAGAATTTTGTCGCAACGAACGTTACCGCTGGCATTTTCTGCACTACGGCGACAATCCCGACGTGCTGAAAAAGTACAACATCAGCGTGTTGCCCACTTATTTTTTACTCGATAAAGAAGGGAAGCTGCTGCTTTCGCCCGCGCCGTCGCCATTTGGCGACATCGAACAGGTATTTAAACAACTACACAACAAAGCAAATCGGCAATAGAGGCAAACATTTGCGGAAGATACGCCGGCAACGCATCGACCGGCACCCACAGCGCTTGCTGTATATCTTCGGACGTTTGCGGCACAGGCGGCGCATCGTCGTCGCACCGCATCGTAAACCAATGCGTATGCTTTAGACATGCCGCGCCGCCGCCGTCATACACATGATAGGTCGTGCCAAGCCGGCTGAGCAAGGTCAGTTTTCCGACGCCACATTCTTCCTCTACTTCACGCATGGCGTTACGTTCTATCGTTTCGCCAGCCTCGCGTTTCCCTTTCGGCAAGTCCCAATGCCCATAGCGGAAAATCAACAACACGTCGCCGGCAGCGTTGCGCACGAAACCTCCCGCAGCTTCGACCACTTCAAAACATGACGACACGTCGCGCATCACGCCGTCGGGATTTCCGGTCAGCAGCCACAATTCTTTCATGGCTTCGTTTTGCCGAAATTGCGCGACCAATTGTGCTATTCCGAAATTATTAGTAACTTTGTGGGCTATCGCATCAGGACGGCTGCGGCACAACGACCAGTCGCTGCACACGCCCAATATGCGGTGGTTAAAGAAAATTTTATACATATATTTTAAAATAGACAACAAAGATACGAGATTTTATGGTACAAACAGAAAAAATAATCGCCCGGCGGTTGTTAGACATCAAAGCGGTACAATTAAATACAGCGCAACCCTACACATGGGCATCGGGCTGGAAATCGCCCATTTATTGCGACAATCGTAAGATTTTATCATACCCCGACACGCGCAAACTGATATACGAGAGCTTGCAACGTTTAATAGAAGAAAAATTCCAGACCGTAGACGTGATTGCAGGCGTAGCTACGGGCGCTATCGCCCACGGCGTATTGGTGGCTGAAGCCATGCAAAAACCTTTTGTATATGTACGCTCCGCACCAAAAAGCCACGGGCTTGAGAACGTGATTGAAGGCGTATTGCCGCCAAACGCGCGCGTAGTGGTCGTAGAAGACCTTATTTCAACCGGCGGAAGCAGCCTGCAAGCCGTAGAAGCTATTCGCAAAGCCGACGCCGAGGTATTGGGATTAACCGCCATTTTTTCCTACAATTTTGCCGCCGCCCGCCGCAGTTTCGAGAATGCCGATTGCGTACTTTACACGCTCACAAACTACACCACCTTGCTCGAAGAAGCGCTGCAATGCGGCTATATTAAACCCTCAGAAGTAGAAACACTTGCCCGTTGGCGCGAAATGCCCGACAAATGGCAACGCTAATAAAACAATTATTATGATACAACGAATACAAACCCTTTTTCTGCTCGTAGCTGCCGGACTGCTTACCGCCATGCTGTTTGCGCCGTTTGCTAACTGTGCAGACCACTATATATACTACACGACTTTCCGGACGATGTTCGCATTGCTGGTCGTAAGCCTTGCCGTAACGTGTATTACGATTTTCCTTTATCGCCGCCGCGTGTGGCAAAAGCGGCTTTGCCTCGTCAACGGCATTGTGCTATTGGTCTTGCAAGGCTTCGTCATATACTACATGATAGCAACCTTATGGGGTGCGGAGTTCTCGTTCACCACATCCTTTCCGACAGTGGCGGTCATCTTTACATGGCTTGCCGGATGCTACATTCGCCTCGACGAAGCCAAAATAAAAGCGTTAGACCGGCTGCGGTAAACGTTGCTACAGGGATGGGATAATAAAAAATAGCCAAGAAATTGTTCTGTTAAGAAGATGAGGCTTCCGAAAACAGAGAGCGGAATACGAGAGAGAACGTTACAGGTTTAAATAGATGGATTTATACGGATAAAAATGGAAGTTTATAGCAATAATTAAAATAGATAAAATATGAAGAACATCATTCAACGTATCGACCTTGCACACAACTGCACAACGAGGAGAAATTTACAAATTAAATATTTTATAAAATGAAGAAAACAATTAAAACATTATTAGTAGCCGCGCTGCTTCTGGCGACGGCTTCGTGCAGCGACGACCCCGAACTGATACCCGCATTGTCGGTGGATATAACATCCATTGAATCACCGGCGAAGGGCGGTTCATATACCTTAGGTGTAACAAGCAACAGCGCATGGACTGTAACGAGTAGCGCCACATGGTGCACCGTAAGCCCCGCTTCGGGCGACGGCGACGGTACGTTTACCATTACCGTAGCAGCCAACTATGGTACACCCCCTCGCCCTCGCGCTGCAACCATTACCATACAAGGAAAGGGGGCAACGGAGGAAGCTGTAGTCATTTCCCAAGATCCGAAAGGTACTCCGGTGTTGAAACTTGATAAGACCAAAATTGCGGCAACAGCAAACGACAGTATGTATTCCATAGCAGTAACAAGCAACAGCGTGTGGACTGCAACGAGCGACACCTCATGGTGTACTGTAAGCCCCGCTTCGAGCGACGGCGACGGTATGCTAACCATTGCCGTAGCTGTCAATAATACGGCTACCGTACGTACGGCAACCCTTACCATACAGACAGACGATGCCGAAGCGAAGACGGTAACCGTGACCGTAACTCAAGTGTCTTCATTATGGACGCTTGTGAAAGGTACGCTCACTATTAGCAAAGAGTGCCCCATAGATGATTATGAATATGATGGTACTCCTTGGTTCGCGCAACGCGAAAGTATCACATCGGTTATTATTAGCGAAAGTATTACAAGAATTGGAAATAATGCTTTTAACAGCTGTAGTAATTTGGTTACTGTCATCATTCCTGAGTCCGTTACAAGTATTGGGGATAAGGCTTTCATCGGTTGCTATAAATTAACCGCTGTCACCATTCCAGAGTCCGTTACAAGTATTGGGGATTACGCTTTTTCCGGTTGTAATAAATTAACCACTGTCACCATTCCGGCATCTGTTACAATACTTGGAGAACGCGCTTTTGGCGATTGTTATGGTTTAACCGCTATCAATGTGGATGCCGGTAATCCGAATTATGCTTCCGATGATGGAGTATTGTTTAATAAAGATAAAACTACATTAATTCTATCTCCTGGTGCAAAAAGTGGAAATTATACCATTCCTAATACTGTTACAAGTATTGAGGAACGCGCTTTTTACCCATCTCAAATAACTGCTGTTACCATTCCGGCTTCTGTTGAAAGCATTGGAGAAAGCGCTTTTGTCAGTTGCTTAAATTTAACCGCTATCAATGTGGATGCCGGCAACTCAAACTATTCCTCCGACGGCGGAGTCTTATTTAATAAAAATAAAAGCACATTAGTTCAATATCCCGGTGCAAAAAGCGGAAATTATACTATTCCTAATTTCGTTACAAGTATTGGATATGATGCTTTTGCCTATTGTGATAATTTAACCGCTGTGACCATTCCCGATTCTGTCACAGGTATTGGAGGGTTCGCTTTTTATGCTTGTACGAATCTTGCTGCGGTGTACGTAAGTTGGAGTAATCCAAGCGCAATAACTTTAGGATACTCTGTTTTCTCTTTTATAAAAAGCGATGCGAAATTGTATGTGCCCGATGCAGCCTTGGCAACTTACAAAGCCAATTCAAAATGGCGGGCGTATTTTAGTACGGAAAATATAATAGGGGAATAACACTTTTCCGCAGAGCGCAGTAGGGGAATAATTCAAATAAAATCATCAAAGCTATCGTGCGCCTGCGTGAAAGCGTGGACGGTTTTATTTTGCCTCTCTATTATGCGACATTAGCGGCGCAGAACAAAGCCATGCGGCGAGCCTTCGTAATCACTTAATCACCTAACCACGGTGGCAGCGCCGGTGCAATTTTTTTCAAAATTCCCCCCATCCATACCTAAAAATCAAATTTTATCATGTAAATTTGCATAAATTTAAAAAATGACCTGATGAAATACGACATTTGTGTAATCGGCGGTAGCGGACATGTAGGTTTGCCTTTGGCTATTATGATGGCGGCAAAAGGCAAAGACGTCTGCATTTATGACATTAACGAGCAAAGTATCGCCGCTATCCGGTCGGGCGCGATGCCTTTCGAAGAAGAAGGCGCAGAGCCTCTGTTGAGGCAGGTATTGGCAAACGGCAAGCTGCATTTCTCCACGAACCCTGAGGTCGTCTCCGAAAGCGAAACCGCCGTATTGATTATCGGCACGCCGGTAGACGAACATTTGAACCCGAACTTCAAAGTATTCAAAAAAGTGATTGACGAACTCATCCCGTATTTTTTCGACGGACAGCTGCTGGTATTGCGCAGCACCATCTATCCGGGACTCAGCAAACGCATCAACGACTGGCTGCTCGAAGCGGGGAAAAACCTGCACGTAGCCTTCTGCCCCGAACGCATCCTTGAAGGAAAAGCGCTCGAAGAACTCGAAACCCTGCCGCAAATCATCTCCTCGTTCTCCGACGAAGGCATACGGCGTTCGTCGGAACTGTTCTCGCTCTTCACCGACGATTTGATTGTCGTAGAGCCGATGGAAGCCGAACTGGCGAAACTCTTTACCAACGCATGGCGCTACCTGAAATTTGCCGTCGCCAACCAATTTTACATGATTGCCAACGACTACAACCTCGACTTCTACAACATCTACCGCGCCATGACGCACAACTATGCGCGGACGAAAGACTTCCCCCGTCCGGGCTTTGCCGCAGGACCCTGCCTGTTTAAAGACACCATGCAATTAGCCGCATTCAACAACAACAATTTCCACTTGGGACACACCGCGATGCTCATCAACGAAGGGCTGCCCAACTACGTCGTGCGGTGTCTGAAAAAAGAATACACCCTCTCGGAAACCGTCGTCGGCATTTTAGGCATGGCGTTTAAAGCGGAAAGCGACGACGTCCGCGAATCCCTTTCCTATAAACTGAAAAAAATCTTGGAAATAGAAGCCAAACAAGTGCTGTGCGCCGACCCTTACGTAAAAGACGCCTCGCTCTCGGACGAAGACACGCTGATAGCGCAAAGCCACGTCATCATCATCGCCGCACCGCACCGGCGCTATGCCACCTTGAAAGCCGACGGAAAAAAGATAGTAGACATCTGGAATATATGCAACAATGGAGGAAAAATATAATGAAAATCTTAGTTACAGGTTCTGCCGGATTTATTGCCGGCTATTTGGTTGACGAATTGCTGAAACACGGGCACGAAATAGTCGGCATCGACAACTACAGCAAATATGGATTTATCGAAAAAAGCTACGACCGGCACCCGAAATATCGGATCGTGCGGGGCGACGTGAAAGACCAAGCCCTGATGCGGGAACTGATTGCCGACTGCGACCAAGTGGTGGCGATTGCCGCCATGATAGGCGGAATCACCTACTTCCACGAATACGCCTACGACCTGCTGGCTGAAAACGAACGCATCACCGCCTCGACTTTCGACGCCGCCATCTGGGCATTCAAAGAAAAACGCCTCAAGAAAATCAACGTCCTCTCCTCGTCCATGGTCTATGAAAGCGCGCTGGTTTACCCCACGCGCGAAGGCACGCAGCTCGTATGCCCGCCCCCGATGTCCACCTACGGATTCCAAAAATTAGCCTGCGAATACTTCGCCAAAGGCGCATTTGAACAACACCGACTGCCCTACACCATTATCCGCCCCTTCAACTGCGTAGGCATAGGCGAACAACGCGCGAAGAACGAAAAAGAAATCCTCTCCGGCAACGTGAAACTGGCGATGAGCCACGTCGTCCCCGACTTGGTACAAAAAATATTGAAAGGACAAGACCCGCTGCATATTTTGGGACAGGGCGAACAAATCCGCCACTACACCTACGGCGGCGACTTGGCGCGCGGCATACGCCTCTGTATCGAACACGAAAAAGCCGTGAACAACGACTTTAACCTTTCGACCCCCACGTCGACCACCGTCAAAGAACTCGCTGCCCTGATATGGAAAAAAATCAACGGCAACAAACCCCTGACCTTCATCAGCGACCCAGCCTACGTCTACGACGTGCAGCGGCGCATACCCTCCGTCGAAAAAGCCCGGCGCATACTCGGCTTCAGGGCTACCACCTCCCTGAGCGCCACCCTCAACGAAGTCATCCCGTGGATAAAACAACAAGTAGAAATCGGTAATATTTAAAACCCAATGAACGAACTCGCCATCGTCATACCCGTATACAACGAAGCGGAAAACATCCGCACCGCTATCGAACGGATTGAAGCCCGGCTGACCGTGCCGCACGCCATCTACCTCGTGTACGATATGGACGGCGACACCACCCTGCCCGCCGCCCGCGCCGCCGCTGCCGACTTCCGCGCGCCTGTCGTTTTTCTAAAAAATAAATACGGACGAGGCGTCCTGAACGCCATCAAAACAGGCTTGGACGAAGCCGACGCTCCGCTCCTCATCGTAACCATGGCTGACCTCTCCGACCCGCCGGAAGTGATGAACCGCATGGTCGAAACGGCAAACGCCGAGCGCGCCGACGTCGTATGCGCCTCGCGCTACATGGCGGGTGGGCGGCAATACGGCGGTCTGCGCCTCAAAAGTCTCTTCTCGCGCCTCGCCGGCATATCGCTCCACCGCCTTACGGGCATCCCGACGCACGACATCTCGAACAGCTTCAAGCTCTACCGCCGTACGATGCTCGACGCGCTGACCATCGAAAGCCGCGGCGGATTTGAAATCGGCATGGAAATTACGGTGAAAGCCTTTATCGCAGGCTATACCGTCAGCGAAGTGCCCACCACGTGGCGCGACCGGCAAGCCGGACAGTCCCGCTTCAAACTCTGGGCGTGGTTGCCCCTGTACCTCCGCTGGTACTGGTATTGCATATCCCATAAAAGGACGCGGCATGTACGCTAAGCACAAATCGCCCCGCGCCGGAGTGCACTCCCACGTTACCGGAGCGTTCTCCCATGAGACGGTAGAGCTCTCCCATGACGCGGTGGCGTTCTCTTTTCCCAATCGACCTATACCTTTATATATAAGGAAACATTATGCGAAACGATGTTCACTAAAAATTTCGGATTATGACACATATTTTGATAAAATCGAACGGCGGCGGCGGGGCGGCGTATGTCCTGTCGGCGCTTGCGGCGGCGTTGCTGTGCGCCTGTTTTATATTTTTGTACGGCGTCAACGTGCTGCATTTAGACGAGTGGGAACTTGTGCCGCTCGTGCAGAAGATGCAGGACGGCACGCTGTCGTTCGCCGACCTGTGGGCGCAGCATAACGAACACCGCATAGCGCTGCCCGCGCTGCTCTACTTGGGGCTGGCGGCGGCTACGGGGTTCAACACCGTTGCGCCGATGTGGTGCTCGTTCGCGTTGCTGTCGGCGGCGGCGTACGTGGTCGTGCGGTACGCCGTGCGGCGGCGCGGCGTGAGCGGCGGGCGTAAAATACTTGCCGCCATATTACTGCCGTTCCTCCTCTTCAGCCTCGCGCAGTACGAAAACCTGCTGTGGGGCTTCCAGATTACGTTCATCATGGCGCTGTGCCTCTCCATCGCGGCGTTTTATTTTCTTCACCTGATGATTCACGCGGAGGACGCAAAACGGCGGCTGCGTTATTTTATCGCGGCGTTGGCTGCGGCTTTTGCCGCCTCCTTTTCGTCAAGCCAAGGACTGGTGTTGTGGATTACAGGCGCGGCGCTACTCGCGTTAGCCTACCGGAAAAAATCGGCGTCATCGCCTTATTTTATAGGATGGAACGCGGCTGCCGTATGCGCATGGGCAGGCTATTTTTACCACTATGCCAAGCCCGAACGCCATCCGAGTTTAGGGTATTTATTTGACCATCCGGCGGCGTTTTTGAAATATTTTTTCTCGGCGGCGGGCAATGCGTTCGCCGGCTCGTTCAAAGCGTGGGCTGTGCCGGCGGGCGTCGTGCTCGTGCTGTTTGCGCTGGCGGCGTGCCTTATAGTTTTGAGAAGAAAGCAAACGGCGCATTTTTTCTTTCCGATGGCATTGACGCTGAACAGCCTGCTGGTGTTGGGAAGCATCGCCGTCGGGCGCGTCGGTTTGCTCGAAGCGATGCCGGAGCAGGCGTTGGCGTCGCGCTACACGTCGTTTGCGCTGTGTGCGGCGGTGGGCTTGGCGTTGCTTTGGATGGAGTTGGCGGACGCCGGCGGAAAAAAAACGGCGGTGAAAAACGCGGCGTATGCGTTTTTTATCCTCTTCTTCCTGTCGATTCCGTTGTCGGCGGCAGAAGGTTTCCATCATGGGAAAGAGATAGAAAAGCTCCGCGATTATAATGCGTATGTGTTGGAAAATAAAGACTTTCAACCGGATTATTTTCTTACCTACATGTATCCTTCGGCTGATTCGGTGCGGGCGCGTGCGCCGTTTCTCGAAGCGCGCCGCTTGAACGTGTTCCGCAAGCCGCGCTACGCCGTGCCGCCTGCGCTGTATGCCGATTCGCTGGGGCGCCGTGCCGCCGCCGTGCTGCAGATACCGGCAAAAGCGCTGCAGGTGGCGCCCGATTTTATCGTTTTGGCGCGCCCTGCCGTGCACGTCCGCTACAAGCACAGCGTGCAGGCGCTGTTTGCCGACTTCGACGGGCAGATTTTCCCGCTGCATTACCGGACGACGCACAATACCCGCGCGGCTAATCCGTCGTCCATGTACGGCGTGTCAGCCGTGTCGAAGCATGTCTTCGCGCCGGGGATACATACCCTGACTTACAAGGCGCTGATGAACGACGGCTCGTACTGCATCGTGCCGTCAGGAATGGCGTTTGAAAGATGAATCGTTGAATTGTTGAACTGTTTTTCGATGAAACAACTAAACAGTTCAACGATTCAACAGTTAAACATTTCCTACATTCTTTCGGGCACAACGATGCCCAGAATTTCCATGCCGGTTTTGATGATGCCGGCAATTTGCTGCAAGAGGAGCAGGCGTTGGGTTTTCGCGGCTTCGTCGGGTTCGCGGAGGATGGATACGTCGTGGTAGTATTGGTTAAATTCTTTAGCCAGTTCGTAGGTGTAGTTTGCCACGAGGGCAGGGGAGCGGGCTTCGGCGGCTTCGCGGATTACGGCGGGGAAGTTGCTCATGCGTTTTATCAGCGCGGCTTCCCGCTCGTCGGGCAAGGCGGCGGTAGCCGCCGCTTGCAAGCCTTGCTCGGCAGCCTTGCGCAGCACCGATTTGATGCGGGCATGGGTGTATTGGATGAACGGACCGGTGTTGCCGTTGAAGTCGATAGAGTCTTTCGGGTTAAAGAGCATGGTCTTGGCAGGATCTACTTTCAGGATAAAGTATTTTAGCGCGCCCAGTCCGAGGGTTTCAAACAGGCGCGCCTGCTCGTCGGGCGGCATGTTGTCGAGCTTGCCGAGTTCCTGCGAGGTTTTGCGGGCGGTGTCCACCATTTCGTCTATCAGGTCGTCGGCGTCAACCACCGTGCCTTCGCGCGATTTCATTTTGCCTTCGGGCAGTTCCACCATGCCGTACGAAAGGTGGTATATGGCGTCAGCCCATGCGTAGCCCGATTTTTTCAATATCAGCTTCAGTACTTGGAAGTGGTAGTTTTGTTCGTTGCCTACGACGTAAATCAGTTCGTCGAAGGGGTATTCCGCGTGGCGCTGCACGGCAGTTCCCAAGTCCTGCGTCATGTACACCGATGTGCCGTCGGAGCGCAGCAGCAGCTTTTGGTCTAAGCCGTCGGCGGCGAGGTCAATCCATACCGAGCCGTCGCCGCGCTTCGTGAATACGCCTTGCCGTAAGCCTTCGTCCACCATTTTTTTTCCTAACAGGTAGGTGTTCGATTCGTAATAAATTTTATCGAAAGATACGCCCAAGCGGTTGTACGTTTCGTCGAAACCCGCATATACCCAGCTGTTCATGGTGCGCCACAAGTCGGTTACTTCCTTGTCGCCTTGTTCCCATTTCCGCAGCATTTCCTGCGCTTCGGCAATGATGGGCGCTTGTTTCGCGGCGGCGTCCTTGCTCAGTTGCTTCGATTCGATAAGTTCGTGTTGCTGTTTGAGGTATTCGTCGTTAAACCGTACATAGTATTTTCCTACCAAATGGTCGCCTTTGATGCCTGTGTTTTCGGGCGTTTCGCCGCCTCCCCAATGTTTCCAAGCCAACATTGATTTGCAGATATGGATACCGCGGTCGTTTACCAAGTTTACTTTGATAACCTTGTGCCCATTGGCTTCCAATAGCTTTGCTACCGAATAGCCCAGCAGGTTGTTGCGGATATGCCCAAGGTGCAGCGGCTTGTTGGTGTTGGGCGACGAATATTCTACCATTACCGTCTTTCCTGAACTTTTATGGATGCCATACTGCGGTGTTTCCGCAATGGTTTGGAGTTTTTTGTGCCAAAATGCGGTAGTCAGTTTAATGTTCAGGAATCCTTTTACTACATTAACGGACGCCGCTTCGGGGCAGTGTTCCTGCAACCATGCGCCTATTGCTTCGCCTGTTTTTTCGGGCGACAGGCGGCTGATTTTCAGCAAAGGAAACATGACGACGGTGAAATCGCCTTCATACTCTTTGCGCGTGGTTTGTACTTGCAATGCCGCTTCTGCAGCCTGCTGTCCATACAAAGCCTGTACCGCTTCCGCTACTTTTCCTGCAAGTATATATTCGATGTCCGAGACTTTCTCCATAATCCGTTTTTTTGTTTTTCGTAATTACTTAATGCCTAATTTTGCTTTAATGGCTTTCGGCAGGGCGTTTTTGTGTACTATGACGTTCATCGTTTTGTACTTTACGAATGTTTCCGATGCGTACCATAATCCTTTATATGTTCCGGTTTCGCCCCATGAGTTTTTTACCATATAATATTTCGTGCCGTATTGGTCTTGGGCAATGCCGTAGATTAACATACCGTGGTCGTCGGTGGTTTGGTAATTGTCAAAAGCCTCTTGCCGCATGTCTTGTGTAATGTTTTTTTCGTGTCCGGGTTTATAAAAGTTGAGCAGTTGGTTGTCGCGTTCTTTCGACGAAAGCCCTGTCCAGCGCACTTTGTCGGAGTTCGAAAGGTCTTCGGCGTTTACTTCAGGTACAATGGCAAGCCCGTCGCGGTTGAATCCTTTTTCGCTCACATCGCTGCCCCATGCTACGGTGTAGCCGTTATTTACGGCGTTGTCAAACACCTGCATCAGCTCATCAATGGGCAGGTTGTACGACGTAGCCCAACGCCAATTATCAGGTATTTCAAGGGCAAATTCCGTGTAGAACGGATGGTGCGCATAGGACGTCAGCGATACATAATCGCCGGTATTGAAATCCAGTGCGGCAGCATAACTTTGCGGCGTATATTTTTCCCCTTTATACGTAAATGTTTCGGGAATTTCGCCGAGATAGGCGTCTAATATTCCCTTAAAACCCTTTTGCCATGCCGTAGATAGCTTTTGATTCGGATTTTTTATAACAGCCTTCACATAGGCTTCGGTGAGCGCGTCGAGTTCGCCGTGTACATGCATATCTTCGCCGTAATTTAACCCTGTATATACTTCTTCAGGAATTGCGCCGTAGTGTTTCATCGTGTATAACACGTCTTCGAACGAGCCGCCGGGCGAAAATATACCATCGCCATGCAGGCGTACGTATTTTTCGGCTTTGTCTTTATAAGACATATACACGACAAACATTTCCGAAAGGTTTACTTCTTCTTTTCCCTTACGCAACAATTCGGCTTCTACCATACCCAAGCCTGAAAAACTCCAGCAAGTGCCTGAGCGGTTTTGGTTTTGTATCGGTGTTATTTTTAATTCTTTTACAACCGTAAATTGATAGCCGGTTGTATCTTTTTCCTGTGCTGTAGCAATCCCTCCAGCCAGCAGCAACGTACACGTTAAATAGTATTTCATTATCAAATAAATATTAATTAGCCTGCAAAAGTACGAAAAAAAACGTAATTTTGTCGTTTAAAATTAATTTTAATCATGGGAACTATCGAATTGCACGGAATGGAGTTTTTTGCTTATCACGGGTGTTTGCCCGAAGAACAGATTGTCGGTAATTATTTTTATGTGGATATACTTATCGACGCGGACTTAACAAAAGCCGCCGAAACAGACTGTTTGGACGATACGGTAAATTATCAGGATGTGTACGACATTGTGAAACGCGAAATGGCTATTCCGTCGCGGTTGCTCGAACACGTAGCCGGACGTATAGTCAACGCGCTGCAAACAGGGATTTTCGGCATAAAACAGGTGTCGGTAAGGATAGCAAAAATGAATCCTCCCTTAGGTGGAAAAATTGAAAGTTCTGTAATTCATATAATTAAATAAAAAAACGTAAACTTTTTTAATAAAAAAGCATAAAATATTTGAATATTTTTTGCGGGTTACTAAAAAAGTCTTATCTTTGCGCTCCATTTTGGGCAAATATGTTCATTAATTATAATGAAATGCCGATGTAGCTCAGTTGGCCAGAGCAGCTGATTTGTAATCAGCTGGTCGGGGGTTCGAATCCCTCCATCGGCTCTCTGTGCGAGTGAAGTTCGTTGAAATATTATGGGGAGATACCAAAGTGGCCAACTGGGGCAGACTGTAACTCTGCTGGCGTACGCCTTCGCAGGTTCGAATCCTGCTCTCCCCACACGATTGCGGAAGTAGCTCAGTCGGTAGAGCATCAGCCTTCCAAGCTGAGGGTCGCGGGTTCGAACCTCGTCTTCCGCTCAAAAGGCCAGTGTAGCTCAGTGGTAGAGCGCTTCCTTGGTAAGGAAGAGGTCGTGAGTTCAATTCTCACCACCGGCTCTAAGTTGAAATTTAATAAGTGAATGAATAGGAAAAATTTAAAAATATAATATTATGGCAAAAGAAACTTTCAAACGGGATAAACCCCATGTGAATGTCGGTACTATTGGTCATGTTGACCATGGTAAAACTACTTTGACCGCTGCAATTACAACTGTACTTGCAAAAGAAGGTCTTTCGGAAATACGTTCTTTCGATTCAATTGACAATGCTCCTGAAGAAAAAGAACGTGGTATTACTATTAATACGGCGCATGTTGAATATCAAACAGCTACTCGCCATTATGCCCACGTTGACTGTCCGGGTCACGCTGACTATGTGAAAAACATGGTAACAGGTGCAGCCCAGATGGACGGCGCTATTTTGGTTGTTGCGGCTACTGACGGTCCGATGCCTCAAACCCGCGAACATATCTTGCTGGCGCGTCAGGTAAACGTACCTCGAATTGTTGTATTTCTGAATAAGGTTGATATGGTGGACGACCCCGAAATGATAGACCTTGTGGAAATGGAAGTACGCGAACTGTTGAGCTTCTATCAATTCGACGGCGACAATACCCCGGTTATCCGTGGTTCTGCGTTGGGCGGATTGAACGGCGAACCGCAATGGGTAGAGAAAATCTTGGAATTGATGAATGCAGTTGATACCTACATTCCTATTCCTCCGCGTGAAAACGAAAAACCGTTCGTAATGCCGGTAGAGGACGTATTCTCTATTACCGGTCGCGGTACGGTGGCTACCGGACGTATTGAAACCGGTATTATTAAAGTAGGCGAAGAAGTAGAAGTAATCGGTTTGGGCGAAAAACCGCAAAAGACTACCATTACCGGTGTGGAAATGTTCCGCAAACTCCTCGACCGAGGTGAAGCCGGTGATAACGTAGGTCTGTTGCTGCGTGGTATTGATAAAAAAGACATCAAACGCGGACAGGTTATCGCAAAACCCGGTACTATAACACCGCATAAGAAATTTCAAGCTGAAATTTACGTGTTGAAAAAAGAAGAAGGTGGACGCCACACTCCTTTCCACAACAAATACCGTCCTCAATTCTATTTGCGTACGCTTGATATTACAGGTGAAATTACCTTGCCGCAAGGTACTGAAATGGTGTTGCCCGGCGACAACGTTTCCATTACCGTGGATTTGATATATCCTGTAGCTATGTCGGAAGGTTTGCGTTTCGCTATTCGCGAAGGCGGACGTACGGTGGGCGCAGGACAGGTAACGAAAATTTTGGACTAAATGAACAAAAAAGCAAAGAGTGATTTATTTTACTCTTTGCTTCCTTATTAATTTTGGTACAGGGGCATAGTTCAAGGGTAGAATAGCGGTCTCCAAAACCGTTGATGGGCGTTCGAATCGCTCTGCCCCTGCCGGTGGGTTTGGCGTATGTTACGATGCGGCAGGCTGCTTAAAAGTAATCGTAATTCCGAGAACGCTTCCAGTTCAAAGAATTACAAATTGTTAGAAATGTAGAGTAAAATGAAAAAGATTAATGCGTATCTGAAAGAGGCTTATAATGAGTTGGTACATAAAGTAACATGGCCGACATGGAGTCAATTGCAATCAAGTGCAGTAGTAGTTATGGTGGCTTCGGCAATCATGGCTTTGGCTGTTTTTGTAATGGATTTTTCATTCCGTAATGTGATGACTTTTATTTACAAACTGTTATTTCCTGAACAAATTTAAAAAAGCATTATAGAAAATGAGTGTAATAACCAAAAAATGGTATGTCTTACGTGCGATAGGCGGCAAGGAGAAGAAAGCTAAGGAATATATAGAGAATGAAGTGAAACGCTTGAAACTCGAAGAATATATTTCTCAGGTACTTATTCCTACCGAGAAAATTTATCAAGTAAAAAATGGTAAAAAAATCAGCAAAGACCGCATTTTCTATCCGGGATATGTATTAATTGAAGCAGCGTTGGTAGGCGAAATTCCTCATATTTTGCGCAATACGACACACATTATGGGCTTTCTCGGCGAAGTCAAAGGCGGCGATCCGATGCCCCTGCGGCTTAACGAAGTGAATCGCATTTTAGGTCGTGTGGACGAATTGGCAGAAAATGGTGAAGAAAACATTACGCCTTTTGTAGTGGGTGAAGCAGTGAAAGTAACCGATGGTCCTTTCAATGGTTTTAACGGCACTATTCAGGAGATTAACGAGGATAGAAAGAAATTGAAAGTGATGGTAAAAATCTTCGGGCGTGAAAACCTGCTGGAACTGAGTTTTATTCAAGTAGAAAAAGAGTAACAAACAATAACTATGGCTAAAGAAATTGCCGGATTAATTAAACTACAGATTAAAGGCGGAGCGGCTAATCCCTCACCGCCGGTAGGACCTGCATTAGGTTCAAAAGGGGTGAATATTATGGAGTTTTGCAAGCAATTCAATGCGCGAACTCAAGACAAAGCCGGAAAGGTTTTGCCTGTAGTTATCACCGTGTATGTCGATAAATCATTTGATTTTATCGTCAAACAACCCCCTGTGGCTGTGCAACTCAAAGAAGCTGCAAAGATACAATCGGGGTCTAATGAACCGAACCGCAAAAAGGTTGCCGGCGTAACGTGGGAGCAAATCCGTATAATTGCCGAAGACAAAATGCCTGATATGAATGCATTTACTTTGGATTCAGCAATGAGTATGGTTGCCGGAACTGCCCGTAGTATGGGGATTACCGTTGACGGTGAAAAACCCAATGTGAACTAAAAAAATTCATGCAGTAATGAGTAAATTAACAAAAAAACAAAAAGTGGTTTACGCCAAGGTAAGTCCCGACAAGCACTACACGCTGTCGGAAGCTACGACATTGTTGAAAGAAATTGCTTTCACCAAATTTGACGCTTCCGTTGATATTGCGGTGCGGCTGGGGGTTGATCCTCGTAAAGCGAACCAAATGGTACGCGGCGTAGTAACTCTTCCGCATGGAACAGGAAAGACAGCACGAGTGCTGGTGCTTTGCACGCCTGATAAAGAGGCTGAGGCTAAAGCTTCCGGTGCAGATTATGTTGGACTCGACGAGTATATCGAGAAAATCAAAGGCGGTTGGACTGATGTGGATGTGATTGTATGTACCCCTTCCGTAATGGCAAAAGTGGGTGCATTAGGTCGTGTCTTAGGTCCGCGTGGTTTGATGCCCAACCCTAAAACAGGTACGGTTACTATGGAAGTAGGAAAAGCCGTAGAAGATGTGAAAGGGGGCAAAATCGACTTTAAAGTTGACAAGCAGGGTATTGTGCATGCTTCCATCGGAAAGGTTTCCTTTGAAGCCTTAAAAATAGCCGAAAATGCACAAGAATTCTTGAGTATGGTAGTAAAATTAAAGCCTCAGACATTGAAAGGGGCATACGTGAAAAGTGTGTATTTGTCGTCAACCATGAGCCCGAGCTTATGTATTGACGTCAAGTCAGCCGGAATTGCCGAATAATCTTAAAAACTAAAGTGTATGAGAAAAGAAGACAAAAAAGTGATTATAGATGCCTTGGCAGAACAATTGAAGCAAACGCCGGATTTTTATTTGGCAGATGCTTCTGGATTAAATGCTGAAAATACATCGAAACTGCGCAGGGAATGTTTTGAAAAGAAAGTGAAACTCTTGATCGTGAAAAACACGCTTCTGAGAAAAGCATTCGAACAAAACAACTTTGCCGACACAGACCTTTTCAAGGTGCTGGAAGGACCCACCGCGATCATGTTTACCGAAATTGTGAATACCCCCGCCAAACTCATTAAAGAATTTGGCGCGGTACACGGGAAACCCGTATTAAAAGGCGCTTATGTACAAGAGTGCGTTTATATTGGGGCTGAAACGTTGAACGATCTTGTAAACATCAAATCGCGAGAAGAACTGATTGGCGACATCATCGGGTTGTTGCAATCACCTGTTAAACGTGTTGTCTCCGCTTTACAATCCGGCGGTAACACTATTGCAGGTGTCGTGAAAACCCTTTCGGATCGCCCTGAGCAAAATTAAAATTTAAAAATTTCAAACAGTTTAACACAAAAATCAAAATAAAATATCATGGCAGACGTTAAAAAAATTGCTGAAGAATTGGTTAATCTTACCGTAAAAGAAGTACAGGAACTTGCTACTATCCTGAAAGATGAATATGGCATTGAACCTGCTGCTGCAGCTGTGGCTGTGGCTGCTCCCGCCGCTGGCGGCGGAGCTGCTGCTGTTGCTGAACAAACAGCATTCGACGTGATTTTAAAATCACCCGGTCAGGCTAAATTACAAATCGTAAAAGTGGTAAAAGACATTACCGGCTTAGGTTTGAAAGAAGCTAAAGATTTGGTAGATGCAGCACCGAAAGCGGTAAAGGAAAAAGTTTCAAAAACTGAAGCTGAACAAATCAAGTCGCAACTCGAAGAAGCAGGCGGAGAAGTTGAAATTAAATAAACTTCTCGCCCCTGTTTTGGGGACATAACACAGGTTTAGAACCCTCGGGTTCTAAGCCTTTTTGTCATTTTTAAAGTTTATTATTTAATTAAAACGAACACAATGTCGCAAGCAATTAAAAATCAGCGTGTAAATTTCACTTCTTCGCAGAATCGCCTCAGTTACCCCGATTTTTTGGAAATCCAATTAAAATCGTTTCACGATTTCTTCCAACTCGAAACGACGTCGGAAAATCGTAAAAACGAGGGACTTTTTAAAGTTTTTATGGAAAACTTTCCTATTACGGACACCCGTAATAATTTTGTGCTTGAATTCATGGACTACTATGTAGATCCGCCACGTTATTCCATTGAGGAATGTCTTGACCGCGGATTGACTTATAGCGTTCCGCTGAAAGCCAAGCTGAAACTGTATTGTACCGACCCGGAACATGAGGATTTTGAGACGATAATACAGGATGTGTATTTGGGAACTGTGCCTTATATGACACCGTTCGGAACATTTGTAGTTAATGGCTCTGAGCGCGTTATCGTATCTCAGTTGCACCGTTCGCCCGGCGTGTTTTTCGGACAGAGCGTCCACGCCAACGGCACAAAACTTTACTCGGCGCGTATTATTCCGTTTAAAGGTTCGTGGATTGAATTTGCCACGGACATCAACAACGTGATGTATGCCTATATTGATCGGAAGAAAAAATTGCCCGTAACCACATTGCTTCGAGCTATCGGTTACGAAGGCGATAAAGATATATTGTCTATATTCGGATTGTCTGACGAAGTAAAAGTCAGCAAAAACAATTTGAAAAAAATGATAGGGCGTAAACTTGCAGCCCGTGTGCTTAAATCGTGGATTGAAGATTTCGTGGACGAAGATACCGGCGAAGTGGTGTCTATCGAACGTAACGAAATTGTCATTGACCGCGAAACGGTACTCGAAGAAACCCACATTGACCAAATTATTGAAGCGGGTGCAGGAACAATTTTGTTGCACAAAGAAGACGCCAATGTGAGCGACTATGCTATTATTCACAATACGTTGCAGAAAGACCCCTGTAACTCCGAAAAGGAAGCGGTGGTCTATATTTACCGTCAGTTGCGGAACTCAGAACCGCCCGACGAAGCTACTGCCCGCGACGTAATTGATAAATTATTCTTCTCAGACAAACGTTACGACTTGGGAAGAGTAGGGCGTTTCCGTTTGAATCGGAAACTCAACCTCCGTACCGGCGCTGATGTGCGGGTGTTGACTAAAGAAGATATTATAGCTATTATTCAATATCTCATCCAACTCATCAATTCAAAAGCGGATGTAGATGATATTGACCACTTGAGCAACCGCCGTGTACGCACCGTCGGCGAGCAGTTAGCCAACCAATTCGGCGTGGGATTGTCGCGTATGTCGCGTACCATCCGTGAACGTATGAATGTGCGCGACAACGAAGTATTTACGCCTGTTGATTTGATTAATGCCAAGACGCTGTCGTCGGTCATTAATTCGTTCTTCGGCACAAGCCAGTTGTCGCAGTTTATGGATCAAACGAATCCGCTTGCCGAAATGACACACAAACGCCGTATGTCGGCTCTGGGACCCGGAGGGCTGTCTCGTGACCGCGCTGGTTTTGAAGTGCGCGACGTACATTATACGCACTACGGTCGTTTATGTCCTATCGAAACGCCTGAAGGTCCGAACATCGGTCTTATATCTTCATTATGCGTATATGCCCGCATCAATCCGCTCGGCTTCATTGAAACGCCTTACCGTAAGGTGGAAAACGGTCGTGTTGACCTTTCCGAAAAAGGCGTGGTGTATATGAGCGCCGAAGAAGAAGAACAGAAAATGGTGGCTCAGGCAAATGCACGGGTGAAATTTGACGGCGAAATTGACGAGGAACGTATTAAATGCCGTTATGAAGCTGATTATCCGGTGGTGCATAAAGAGGAAGTAAATCTCATGGACGTAGCTCCGAATCAGATTGCTTCTATTGCGGCATCGCTTATTCCGTTCCTCGAACATGACGATGCCAACCGTGCGTTGATGGGTTCAAACATGATGCGGCAAGCCGTACCTCTTGTCCGTCCGCAGTCGCCTATTGTGGGTACAGGACTTGAAGCTGTGGTTGCCCGCGACAGTCGTACGCAAATTGCAGCCGCCGTAGCAGGCGAAGTTGTATATGTGGATGCCAACGAAATACACGTGAAATATGAGCGTTCGGATGACGAACGCTTCGTTAGTTTTGACCCCGATATTACCGTATATAAATTACCGATTTACCGTAAAACCAACCAAAACACCAGCGTCAACTTGCATCCATTGGTGCGCAAAGGCGATAAGGTAGTTGCCGGTCAACTTATGACCGAAGGTTATGGTACTCAAAATGGTGAATTGGCGTTGGGGAGCAACTTGAAAGTAGCGTTCATGCCTTGGAAGGGTTATAACTTTGAAGATGCTATCGTGCTGTCGGAGCGCCTCGTGCGTGAAGACATATTCACTTCTGTGCATGTGGACGAATATATTATGGAAGTGCGCGACACAAAACGCGGTATTGAAGAATTGACCAACGATATTCCGAACGTCAGCGAAGAAGCTACCCGCAACCTTGACGAAAACGGTATTATCCGCATTGGCGCTAACATAGAACCCGGCGATGTGATGATTGGTAAAATCACGCCAAAGGGAGAAAGTGACCCTTCGCCCGAAGAAAAATTGTTGCGCGCTATTTTCGGCGACAAAGCGGGCGACGTGAAAGATGCTTCCTTAAAAGCGTCGTCGTCGTTGTATGGTACGATTATTGAACGCCGTCTATTCTCGCGTGTGATGAATTCGGGTAAAAAAGGCAAGCAGCATGGCAAAGCGCAGATGCAAAAAGTGGACGAAGATTTTGAGAAAAAAGTACAAATACTTAAAGGCATACTGTTCGATAAATTGCTAAAATTACTCGAAGGGAAAACTTCGCAAGTCATTTCCGACCTCTACGGTGCAGAACTGGTGAGCAAAGGAATGAAATTTACTACACGTTTACTGTCAAATATTGATTATACAAATATTAGCCCCAATAAGTGGACTGACGACAAGGCTACCAACGTGTTGATACGCCAAGTCATCAATAATTATTTGATTAAATACAAGGAACTTGACGCCGAAGTGAAACGTACCAAATACAATATTACAATTGGCGACGAACTGCCTAACGGTATCATTCAGTTGGCAAAAGTGTATGTAGCTAAAAAACGTAAGATTAAAGTAGGTGATAAAATGGCAGGACGTCACGGAAATAAAGGTATTGTAGCAAAAGTAGTGCGCGACGAAGATATGCCTTTCCTCGAAGACGGAACGATTGTGGATGTCGTATTGAATCCCTTGGGCGTACCCTCGCGTATGAACCTTGGGCAGATATATGAAACCGTATTGGGATGGGCAGGTAAAGAATTAGGTTTAAAATTCAGTACACCTATTTTTGACGGGGCAAGCCTCGAAGAGATTACCGAATACACCGAAAAAGCAAATATTCCAAAATATGGTAAAACCTACCTGCGCGACGGCGGAACAGGCGAAATGTTTGACCAGCCTGCGACCGTTGGCGTAATCTATATGTTGAAACTCGGACACATGGTGGACGATAAGATGCACGCGCGTTCTATCGGTCCGTACTCGCTCATCACCCAGCAGCCGCTTGGCGGTAAAGCCCAATTTGGCGGTCAGCGTTTCGGAGAAATGGAAGTGTGGGCTATAGAAGCTTTCGGCGCGTCCAATATATTGCAGGAAATCCTTACCGTGAAATCCGATGATGTAATGGGACGTTCACGCGCTTACGAAGCTATTGTGAAAGGAGAGCCGATGCCGCAACCCGGCATACCCGAAGCGTTGAATGTAATTTTACACGAACTTCGCGGATTAGGATTAAGTATTCGTATGGAATAGTTTTACATATTTAATATCGTATAACAAGACAAATAACTATGGCACAGAAAAAAGCAAAGC
This sequence comes from Prevotellaceae bacterium, assembly GCA_031289415.1. GTDB lineage: Bacteria > Bacteroidota > Bacteroidia > Bacteroidales > UBA932 > JAIRLC01. The sequence goes on from JAITPN010000076.1 coordinate 34,935, forward strand.
AGAAAAACAATTTCAATAAGATTACCATTAGCTTGGCGTCGCCTGAAGAAATTCTGGAACACTCAAGCGGAGAGGTATTGAAGCCCGAAACCATCAATTATCGCACGTACAAACCCGAACGCGACGGTTTGTTTTGCGAACGTATTTTTGGTCCGATAAAAGACTATGAATGTCATTGCGGTAAGTACAAACGTATCCGTTATCGCGGTATCGTATGCGACCGGTGCGGTGTGGAAGTAACCGAAAAGAAAGTACGCCGCGAACGCATGGGGCATATTTCATTGATAGTGCCGGTGGCGCATATTTGGTATTTCCGTTCTACGCCCAACAAAATAGCTTACCTGTTGGGTATCCCATCCAAAAAACTTGAATCCATTATTTATTATGAGCGGTATGTAGTGGTACAACCCGGTATAAAAGCATCGGAAGGTGTGAAGGAATATGATTTTCTTTCGGAAGAAGAATACATGAAAATCATAGAAGAGTTGCCGAAAGACAATCAATCGCTTAGCGACGAACATCCTGATAAATTCATTGCAGGCATGGGCGCTGAAATTATTTACGCTTTGTTGACGCGCCTTAACCTTGATAATTTGTCGTATGATTTACGCCATAAAGCCGACACGGAAACATCGCAACAACGTCGCGCTGACGCGCTGAAACGCTTGAATGTGGTAGAAGCATTCCGTGAATCGAAAAACATCAATAAGCCGGAATGGATGATTATGAAAGTTGTTCCGGTAATTCCGCCCGACTTGCGACCCTTAGTGCCGTTGGACGGAGGACGCTTTGCTACATCCGATTTGAACGACCTGTATCGCCGTGTGATTATCCGCAACAACCGTCTGAAACGTTTGCTCGAGATCAAAGCGCCCGAAGTGATTTTGCGAAATGAAAAACGTATGTTGCAGGAAGCGGTAGATTCGTTGTTTGACAATTCACGCAAATCAAATGCCGTGAAAACTGAAGCCAACCGTGCTTTGAAATCACTTTCCGACAGTCTGAAAGGTAAACAAGGGCGTTTCCGCCAAAACCTTTTGGGTAAACGTGTGGACTATTCTGCCCGTTCCGTGATTGTGGTAGGTCCTGAACTTAAAATGCACGAATGTGGTTTGCCGAAAGATATGGCGGCGGAACTTTATAAGCCTTTCGTAATCCGCAAACTTATTGAACGAGGAATTGTGAAAACCGTAAAATCGGCAAAGAAAATAGTGGACAGAAAAGACCCTGTAATTTTCGATATTTTGGAAAATGTGATGCGAGGACACCCTGTGCTGCTCAACCGTGCTCCGACCTTGCACCGCTTGGGTATTCAAGCATTCCAGCCGAAATTGATTGAAGGAAAAGCTATACAGTTGCATCCGCTGTCATGTACGGCATTCAACGCCGACTTTGACGGTGACCAAATGGCGGTACACTTGCCTTTGGGCAATGCTGCTATTATTGAAGCGCAACTCTTGATGTTAGGCTCGCACAATATTCTGAATCCCGCAAACGGCGCGCCGATTACCGTACCTTCACAGGACATGGTGTTGGGGCTTTACTATATCACCAAGCCGCGCAAAGGCGCTAAAGGCGAAGGACGTGTGTTCTATGGCACGGAAGAAACCGTTATTGCTTACAATGAAAAAGCGGTTGACCTGCATGCTATAGTGAAAGTGCGCCATCTATTGACGCAACCCGACGGCACGGAAGTTTCCGAATTGATAGAAACAACCGTAGGACGTATCATTTTTAACCAATATGTACCCAAAGAAGCAGGATACATCAACGAAGTACTGACAAAAAAATCGTTGCGCGATATTATCGGCAAAGTGCTCAAATCGGGCGGCGTTGCCGTTACTGCCAAGTTCCTTGACGATATTAAAGACCTCGGTTACCAAATGGCATTCCGTGGCGGCTTGTCGTTTAACCTCGACGATGTGATTATCCCTGCCGAAAAAGAAAGTCTTGTAGAAAACGGTTATCACGAAGTGGAAGAAGTGATGAACAACTATAACATGGGTTTCATCACCAACAACGAACGCTATAACCAGATTATTGATATTTGGACACACACCAATGCCAAACTTACGCAAACCGTGTTGAAGCAACTGTCGTCAGACAAACAAGGCTTCAATTCGGTGTATATGATGCTCGACTCCGGCGCGCGCGGTTCGAAAGAACAGATTCGCCAGTTATCCGGTATGCGTGGTTTGATGGCAAAACCTCAAAAATCGGGCGCGGCTACTGCCGAAATTATTGAAAACCCGATTCTCGCAAACTTCAAAGAAGGGCTGTCGGTGTTGGAATACTTTATTTCTACGCACGGTGCACGCAAAGGGCTAGCCGATACGGCGCTGAAAACAGCCGACGCCGGTTACCTCACTCGCCGTTTGGTGGACGTGTCGCAAGACGTAATCATCAACGAAGAAGATTGCGGAACATTGCGCGGATTGATAGCTTCGGCAATCAAAAACAAGGATGAAGTAGTCGAATCGCTTTACGAACGTATTCTCGGACGTACCAGCGTACACGATGTATATCATCCATTAACCGGTGAACTTATTGTAGCCGCCGGTGATGAATTTACCGAAGAAATAGCGAAAATCATTGAAGAATCGCCTATTGAACAGGTGGAAATCCGGTCGGTGCTTACGTGCGAGTCGAAAAAAGGCGTATGTGCCAAATGTTACGGACGAAACCTTGCCACAGGTCGCATGGTGCAGCAGGGCGAAGCGGTGGGCGTTATTGCAGCGCAGTCTATCGGCGAACCGGGGACGCAGTTGACATTGCGTACATTCCACGTCGGCGGTACGGCGTCCAGCATCGCTGCCGACAATAAAGTAGTTGCTCGTTACGACGGACGCCTTGAAATTGACGAATTGCGCGTAGTACGCACTACGAGCAAAGACGGCAAAGAATCCGACATTGTAATTGGTCGTTTGGCTGAAATGCGTATTGTAGATAAAAATACAGGTATTGTATTGTATCAGCACAACGTGCCTTACGGCTCGCAGCTTTATTTAGCGAACGGCGTTGATGTGAAAAAAGGCGACTTGATTTGCGAATGGGATCCGTATAACGCCGTAATTATTTCGGAATTTGCGGGTGTAATCGCATTCGATAGCGTAGTGGAAGGCGTTACGTTCCGTGAAGAAGCCGACGAACAAACCGGTTATCGCGAAAAAGTGATTATCGAATCGCGCGACAAATCACGCAACCCCGCCGTGCGAATCCTTGACACGAAAGAGAACGAAATTAAGCAATACAACTTGCCTGTGGGCGCTCATATTGTAGTGAACGAGGGCGAAAAAGTAATAGCAGGACAAATTCTGGTAAAAATCCCGCGTGCCGTAGGCAAATCAGGCGATATTACAGGCGGTCTGCCTCGCGTTACCGAATTATTTGAAGCCCGCAATCCCTCGAATCCGGCGGTGGTATCGGAAATTGACGGTGAAGTGATTATGGGTAAAATCAAACGCGGTAATCGTGAAATTTCCGTACGCTCAAAACTTGGCGACGAAAAGAAATACCTTGTACCGTTGTCGAAACAAATATTGGTACAGGAAACCGACTATGTCCGCGCAGGTACGCCACTTTCCGACGGCGCTATCACCCCGCTTGATATTTTGGATATTCAAGGACCTATCAAAGTGCAGGAATACATTGTGAACGAAGTACAGGAAGTATATCGTATGCAAGGGGTGAAAATTAACGACAAACACTTTGAAGTGATTGTGCGCCAAATGATGCGTAAAGTTGAAATCGTTGACCCGGGCGATACCCGCTTCCTCTCCGAACAATTGGTGGATAAATGGGATTTTATGCACGAAAACGACTTCATCTACGATAAAAAAGTAGTAGTAAATCCGGGCGATTCGCAAACTATGAAAGCCGGACAAATTGTAACTGCCCGAAAACTGCGTGATGAAAACTCTCAATTGAAACGTAAAGACCTGAAAACGATAGATTCCCGCGATGCTACGCCTGCCACATCAAGCCAGATGCTGCAAGGTATCACCCGCGCTGCTTTGCGTACCAACAGCTTCATGTCGGCTGCTTCGTTTCAGGAAACCACAAAAGTGTTGAGCGAAGCTGCAATCCATGGCAAAGTTGACCACCTTGAAGGGTTGAAAGAAAACGTGATTTGCGGACACTTGATTCCGGCAGGTACAGGTATGCGTTACCTCGACAAGCTGGTTGTTGCTTCGATGGCAGACTACCAGCGTATGTCGGACAGCAAGAAGAAAGAAAGACAATAGCGATTATTGACAGGATACATAAACAAGAGGCGTAGCTAAAAGCTACGCCTCTTGTTTGTATTATCAATACTAACTCGTGGACACCTCTTTGCCCGCCAAACCTACGGATAAGAGAGCGGATGATTGTAAGAGGCAAAGCATGTTTTGCCTGTAGTCGGTTCTATTAATATTTTGATGCGGCTGTCCTGAATTTATAAGAAAATGATGATTTGTTCCAATTATTTTTCATACCTTTGCTTTATAGATAAAAAATAAAGAATAATGATACGTACTATTTTTATACCGAACAATGACAATATTGTATTTCCTATTCCCAAAGATTATGTAGGTAAAGAATTGGAAATAATTGTTTTTCCGACAGAAGAAGTTTCTTCAAAACCTTCTTCTTCAAAAGAAGTAACTTTTAATGCCATTTCGATAGATACGCGCAAATATAAATTTGACAGAGAAGAAGCGAATGCAAGGTAATAATAATAAGGTTTTTCTTGACAGCAATTTGATAATGTATGCTTATTCAAATTCAGAAAAAGCAAAACAACAAGTTGCTAGAAAAATCATTAAAGAAAATTATACCATAATCAGTACTCAGGTTTTACAGGAAATAAGCAATACCTTGAGCCGAAAATATAGATTGGACTATGCCGCCATTAAAGATACATTGAAAGAATGTGGTTACGACAATAATGAGGTATATACCAATAAACCACAAACAGTTTTCAATGCTTGCGATATTGCAAGACGTTACCAATTTTCATTTTATGATAGTTTGATAATTGCCGCAGCGCTTGAAAGTGGCTGCAAAATATTATACTCTGAAGACTTACAGCACAATCAAATAATAGAAGACGTTTTAACTATAATTAATCCTTTTATCAATGTGTTGTCCTGACGAACACGTTGTTGCCCATTCACCCAAACTTCCCCCCCTCCGCCGTAAATAAAACATAATCTTGAGTAAATGATTGTACAATACGCTCGAGGCGCACCTTATTGCTGTCCGTAAAAAAAATCTGCCCAAACGAATCGTTCGACACCAGCGCTATCAACTCATGCACGCGCTCCGCGTCGAGCTTATCGAACACATCGTCGAACAGCAGCATGGGGCGCACGCCCTTATGCTGATGCAGCAGCGCAAACTGCGCCAACTTCAACGCCAACAGATACGTCTTTTGCTGCCCCTGCGAGCCGGTGCGCCGCAGCGCATACCCGTCGAGGCGCATCGTCAAGTCGTCGCGGTGGATGCCGGCGGTCGTATGCTGCAGCGCTTTGTCGCGTTCCAGACACTGCTGCAGCAGCGCCGTCAGCGGCGCCTCGTCGAGGTCGGAGCGGTAGGCGAGCGACACCGCCTCCCTCTGCTTCGACAGCGCATCGTACGTCCTTTGGAAATGCGGTTGAATCTCGGCAACCAGCTGTTTGCGCCGCTCGTAAATCCACTGTCCGCATTGCCCCAGCTGCTCGTCGAACGAGAGCAGCACGTCCGACAGCGCGGCGTTCGGCGGCATCCGCAGCAGCTTATTGCGCTGTTGCAGGATATGATTATAGCGCAGCAACGTATTGAGATACTCCCTGTCGAGCTGCGCCAGCAACCCGTTCATATACCTGCGCCGTTCCTCGCTGCCGTCATTAATCAACGCATGATCCGTAGGCGAAATCATCACCAGCGGAAAAAGCCCGACGTGCTCCGTTATCCGGCTGTACGGCTTACCGTTGCGTTTCACCACCTTGCCCTCCTCGCGCTGCACGCCGCACGACACCTGCTGCTCGCCGTCGCCGCCGCCGAACACCCCTTGCAGCAAGAAAAACGCCTGCCCGTGCCGGATATTGGGCAAATCGCTCCCCCCGAAATAACTCTTCGTCATCGCAAGATAATAAATCGCATCGAGCAAATTCGTCTTCCCCTCCCCGTTATTCCCCACAATGCAATTAATATGAGGCGAAAACCCCAACGCCGCTGCCTCAATATTCTTAAACTCCGTAATTGAAATCTGTTTTATATACATACTACAAACTTACATATAATTTTTGAAAAACACAAGTGAAGCGTGAAATGTAAAGAGTGAAGCGTGAAGCGTGAGGAGTGAAGCGACCTTCGGGCGGAAAAACACTTCACGCCTTACGCTTCACCCTTCACCATAGAGGGTGTCCCCGCTGCGCCGGAGGGTATCCCCGCTGAGTGGGAGGGTATCCCCTCTGCGCCGGAGGGTATCCCCTCTGAGGCGGAGGGTATCCCCGCTGAGGCGGAGGGTGTCCCCGCTGAGGCGGAGGGTGTCCCCGCTGAGTGGGAGGGTATCCCCTCTGAGGCGGAGGGTATCCCCTCTGAGGCGGAGGGTGTCCCCTCTGAGGCGGAGGGTATCCCCTCTGCGCCGGAGGGTATCCCCTCTGAGGCGGAAGGAGTCCCCGCTGAGGCGGAGGAGAGAACGCCTTCCCTCCGCTAAAATTTGCTAAAATCGAAAAAAGATACTAACTTTACAGATATAAATAAATATTGATGTTATGGCTAAAGAAATTAAACTTAGTTTACTGTATCGCGACATGTGGCAATCGTCGGGCAAATACCAACCGCGCGTCGACCAGCTGCGGCAAATTGCGCCCGTGATTGTAGATATGGGCTGCTTTGCCCGTGTGGAAACCAATGGCGGCGCATTTGAACAAGTGAATTTATTGTACGGCGAAAATCCAAACGCCGCCGTCAGGGCTTTTACGAAACCCTTTAACGACGCCGGCATACAGACGCACATGCTCGACCGCGGATTGAACGGACTGCGCATGAACCCCGTGCCTGCCGACGTGCGGCGCATGATGTACAAAGTGAAGCGCGCCCAAGGCGTTGACATCACCCGCATCTTCTGCGGACTGAACGATGCGCGCAACATCGTTGCCTCCATACGCTACGCGAAAGAAGGCGGCATGATTCCGCAAGCCGCCCTCTGTATCACACATTCCGCCATTCACACCGTCGCATACTACGTCGATTTGGCGGCGCAGCTCATCCGTGAAGGCGCGCAGGAAATTTGCCTCAAAGACATGGCAGGCGTCGGTCGCCCCTACAGCCTTGGGCAAATCGTCAAAGGCATCAAAGCACAATTCCCGCACATCCCCATACAATATCATGGACACAGCGGACCCGGATTCTCCGTAGCCTCGATGCTCGAAGTTGCCCGCCACGGCGCGGACTATATCGACGTAGCGATGGAGCCGCTCTCGTGGGGCATGGTGCATCCCGACGTCATCACCATCCAAGCGATGTTGAAAGACGCAGGATTCAGCGTCCCCGACATCAACATGAACGCCTACATGGAAGCCCGCCGCCTGACCCAAAGCTTTATCGATGACTTTTTAGGATATTTTATCGATAAAGGCAATAAAGTGATGACTTCGCTCTTGGTCGGCTGTGGTCTCCCCGGCGGCATGATGGGGTCGATGATGGCTGACTTGAACGGTATGCACAACGCCATAAACCTTGCGCTCCGCCAGCGCCACAAAAAAGAAGTCGCGTTCAACGACCTCGTCCTCCAACTTTTCAACGAAGTAGAATTTATATGGTCGAAGCTCGGCTACCCGCCCCTCGTAACCCCGTTCAGCCAATACGTGAAAAACATCGCGTTGATGAACATCCTATCGCTTGCCAAAGACGAACCGCGCTTTTCGATGATTGACAAAGACAGTTGGAATATGATTCTTGGGAAAATGGGACGGCTGCCCGGCGCGTTAGCCCCCGAAATCGTAGCGCTGGCAGAGAAAAACGGACTGGAATTTTACGACGGCAACCCGCAGGACGCTTTCCCCGACGACTTGGACCGCTTCCGCGCCAACATGAAAGAAAAAGGATGGGACGCCGGGCAAGACGACGAAGAACTGTTTGAATACGCCATGCACGAACGCCAATACCTCGACTACAAGTCGGGCATTGCCAAAGACCGTTTCGAGAAAGAACTGGCGGCGGCGAAGGAAAAAGCGAACGCCCCGATAGTCATCTCGCGCCCCGTAGTTGAAATGCCGAAAATCGACGTTGCAAAAGTGCTGGCGATTTACCCCCATGCGCAGCCTGTACATTCGCCCGCGCGGGGGCAGGTGCTCTGGTCGTACGAAGTCTATGGACGCTCGGTTGCGCCCGACGAAGGCAGCGAGGTCAAGGAAAACGACACCCTCTGCTACGTACAGGCATACTACGGCGTAGAGCCGGTGAAGACGAATTTCTCAGGTAAACTTGTCGCATTATTTGCCAAACAGGGAGCCGTCGTCGAAAAAGGCGAAATCGTTGCTTTCGTCGGATAGCGCCTACTCCCGCTCCATATCGCGCCGGACGTCTTTCTCTTTGATGCTTTCGCGCTTGTCGTAGGCTTTCTTGCCGCGAGCCAGCGCCAGATTCAGCTTCGCGCGTCCGTTCTCGTCAACGTACAGGCGGGTGGCTACAATCGTCAGCCCCTTCTCCTTATGCCGGCGCAGCAGTTTCTCCAACTCCTTGCGGTGCAGCAGCAGCTTGCGGTCGCGGCGCGGGTCGTGGTTGCTGAAACCGCCCCACCAATACTCGGCAATGTGCATATTTTTTACATATAATTCATTGCCCGCAAAGTAGCAATACGCATCAGCCAGCGACGCTTTCCCCGCACGGATAGACTTAATCTCCGTGCCGTACAACACGATGCCTGCCGTATAAGCGTCCAGCAACTCATAGTCAAACGACGCGCGTTTGTTTTTAATGTTAATATTTGCCTTTGTCCGTTTTGCCATAGCGACTGCAAAGATATTAAATTTCTATATTTTTTCGTACATTTGCTTCATTTTAGTATGAACCCAAACATCGACATACTTACCATTCTCGGCGCTACCGCTGTGGGAAAAACCGCATTAGCAGCCCGCGTATGTACGCGCATCAACGGCGAAATAATCTCGGCAGACTCGCGGCAGGTGTACCGCGGCATGGACGTGGGCACAGGCAAAGACCTCGCCGATTACGTAGTCAACGGCGTAGCCGTGCCCTATCATTTGATTGATATTGTAGACGCCGGTGCGCGCTACAATCTCTTTCTATACCAGAAAGATTTTCAGGAAGCCTACGACGACGTGCGCCGGCGCGGCAAATTTCCTGTGCTGTGCGGCGGCTCCGGCATGTATATCGAAGCCGTAGTGCAAGGCTACCGCCTCGACCCTTGCGCCAAATCCACCGCCTTCGCGCCGCGCATGCGCAACCTCTACGTCGGGATTACGCTCCCGCGCGACCTGCGCCGCGAGCGCATCACCGCCCGCCTGCACCAACGCCTGCGCGAAGGCATGGAAGACGAAGTGCGGCGTCTGCTGCAAATGGGCGTAACGGTAGACGACCTGCTACGCTACGGCTTGGAGTATAAATTCCTTGCGCTCTACATTACCGGCAAACTGACGTACGGCGAGATGACGGCGCAACTCAACACCGCCATCCACCAATTTGCCAAGCGGCAAATGACGTGGTTTCGCCGCATGGAACGCCGCGGCGCGCTAATCCATTGGATCGACGCCGCCCTGCCGATGGAAGAAAAGGAGGGAAAGGTTGTTGAGTTGTTGAACTGTTGAATTGTTTTTCACGCTTCACGCTTCATCCATATTTACCGCTTCACCCGCGCGTTTCCGCGCCAGATGTCCCACAGAATATCTTCGGATGGGAGGGTTACATAATCCGTCAGGAGGGTTACAGCCATTGCGCCTGCCGCCCAGCCGAACTGCATGGCGCGTTCGGGATTCCAGCCGCGTAGCAGTCCGTAGAGCAGCCCGCCGACGAATGCGTCGCCGCCGCCAATGCGGTCGAGTACGCGGATAGGTCGCGGGTTGATTTCGTACCAGTTGCCTTCGCTCCATACCATAGCGCCCCATAGGTGTTCGTTAGCCGACACTACTTCGCGGAGCGTCGTGGCGATGAGCTTCACCTGCGGGAACGCGGCAGTTACGCGTCCGGTCATCGCTTTGTAAAGTTGTATTTTGTCGCCTTGTGCGTCGAGGGCGGGACCTTCAATGCCGAGTGCGAGCTGGAAGTCTTCTTCGTTGCCCACGAGAATATCGGCGCGGGCGGCGATGTCGAGGAACGTGCGGCGGAGTTCCGCCTCGCGGTTCTTCCAAAACGAAGCGCGGTAGTTGAGGTCGAACGACACGAGCGAGCCGCTTGCGTGGGCGCGTTCGGCAAGCGCTATGCAAAACTTGCCGGTGTTGGGCGCGAGGGCGGCAATCAACCCTGAGAGGTGGACGATTTGCACGCCGTCGTCGTCGAACAGCTTGTCGAGGTCGAAGTCGGCGGACGAGATGGTAAGTCCCACTTCGCCTGCGCGGTCGTTGGTTACGCGGGGTCCGCGCGCGCCGAAGCCGCTGTCGGCAATGTTGAACTGGTGGCGTACGCCCCACGGACTGTCGGGCGTTACTTCATTGCCCTCAAATTCTATAAAGCGGCGGCTGAGTTCGCTTTTGATAAAATAAGCTACCGGACTTCCGGCAACGAACGCCGTAAGCGCTTTGACCGGCACGCCGAGCGACGACGCGATAGACGCTACGTTGGTTTCGGCGCTCGTAGCCTGCAGTGTAAACTGCGTACCGGCATATACCGGCTGCCCCTGCGCGGGTGTGAGCCGTACGCCCATGCTCGTAGGCACTACAAGTCCGTATTTACGCGCAGGTGGCATTGAAAGAGTGGTTGTCATAGTTGTTGAACTGTTGAATTGTTGAACTGTTTTAATAATTATTCCTCTTAATCGCTTAACGCCGCCGCCCCCCGCGGTTTCGAGCCGCTGAACGCATACCAGCAGATTACGCAGTAGGAGAAAATGGGTACGACCAGCGCGGCGGCTATTTGTCCGTTAGCCCAGCCGGTGTCGGCAATCCTGCCCATGACGAACGACAGTATCGCGCCGCCAATTAAGCTCATTACCAATATCGACGCGCCTAACTTGGCATGAGCGCCCAAGCCCTTGACGCCCGATGCAAAGTTCGTAGGATACATCAGCGACATGAAGAACGTGGTAGCAATCAGCGCAAAAATGCACACCGGCGCTTCGACGCCCGTGAACGGAATCGGGAGCGACACGCCGTACAGCCCGACGCCGAACGCCGCCTCTCCCCACTGCGAGCCAAGGATAGCTACCGACACCAGCGCGATGTTGACGATGGCATACACGCCCATGAGCCGCGTAGGTTTAAAATACTTCATCAGCCACGTCGAGAAGAACCGCCCTGCCATGAAAATAACCATGTTGGCAGTCAGAAACGCGCCGGCTTGTTTCTCGCCCATCGCGCTGTTTTGTTGGATATACGTAATCAGGTAACTCCACGTGCCGAGCTGCGCGCCGAGGTAGAAGAACTGCGAAATGATGCCTCCGTACCAGTGCGGATATTTGAGCAGCGCCCTGAAGCTGCCTTTCGCCGTCGCGCCGCCGCCGGCAGCCGCATCTATCTTCGGAAACTTTGCCTTCCACACAAACACGGCAATCACGAGCACGATGGCGGCTAACGTCAAGTACGTCGGGAAAACCCGCATGTTTTCGCCTGCCAGAAACGTGTCGTACGTACCGGCGCTTTTCATCGCCCCGATGTCGGCAGCCGATGGCTCGTTGCCCGAAAAGATGAACAGCGTACCCGCGCCGGCGGCGGCAATCCCGCCCAGCGGATTGAACGATTGCGCCAAGTTCAGCCGCCGCTCCGACGTCGCCTTGTCGCCGAGGCTTACCACAAAGCTGTTTGCCCCGATTTCAAGAAACGCCGCCCCGCCTGCCATAATAAATATCGCGCCGAGAAACACGCTGTATTCGCGCGTCGAAGCCGCCGGATAGAACAGCAAGCAGCCTGCGGCAAACAGGCATAAGCCCAGCATGATGCCCGACTTGTAGCCCTTGCGCTGCATGAAAATGCCCGCAGGGATAGAAAAAAAGAAATACCCGCACTTCAACGCAAACGGCAGGAATCCGGTTTGCGTCAAACTCAATTCCAACGACTTTTGGAACTGTTTTATAAGCACGTCGTTCAACGTGTTGGGCCATGCCCATAGAAAAAATAAAGAGGTAATCAGTACGAATGTTACCACGTAGCCGGGAGTGATGAGTTTGTTCTTTTTCATTACAATTGTATTGTTGTTGACTTGTTGAACTGTTTAACTGTTTCGTGGCAAAGGTACAAAAAAATAATTGACAAGATATTTGTAAGATTAAATTTAATATGTAAATTTGCACTTATTATTATCAAAATCAATATAAAATGAAAAATCAATGTCTGCTGGATATCCGCGCCGGAGGGAGCAAAAAGCCCTTCTGCCCGCCTATTTGCCTCCATCCGCTTCCCATTTTTAAATATGTACATTTAATTCATGCCGGTTTGTGGCTGACGGTTGCCATGTTTTTTGCAAGTTGCAACCCCGACGACCCTGCCGGCGAAGGGCGGAACAGTGTAAAATTGGTGAGCCGCATCGAAATCTATGAGTATGAGTATGAAGTCCTCATAGAAAAATATACGCGTATATATGAATTCGACTATGATGCCCAGAACCGGATGGCAAGATTCGCCAGAAACGACTTGACAAGCCAAGCTTTTGCTGCCATAACTTATCCGACAAGCAGCACGATAGCAATCAGCAATGGTGCAGTATGCACATTGAATGGCGACGGCAATGTCGTGTCAACGAATAATTCCGATGAGTATTGGATATACGAAAACGGTTATTTGGCAAAATATGTATATTCGGGATTGTATGGGGAGTCGGATAAGAATATTGCTATCGAAAGCTATACATGGGAAAACGGAAATCTGGCAGCTCTAAAAACCGAATACAAAACAACCAACGATTCGGATTGGGAACGGATTGAACGGATTGAGTATAGCACTATATCGAATAAGCCGTGCAGTATAGACTTATTGCCGCTTATCGTGTCCGGCGGGATAGTAAATCCGATAGGATGGTATGGGAAAAGTTCAAAGAATTTACCGAACAAAATGGATAAATGGAGTAACGGCGATATGACATTCTACCGCTATGAAACCAATGCGGACGGATATGTGGAAAAAATTTATGTGAAAGAATATTATGCAAATGCAGAAGTATTACGTGCTGTTATTTTTTATAAATGAGAATGTTTGTTGAATTGTTGAAGCGTTGAACTTAGGCTGCATAAATCTTTTTCATTCGCAGAAAGCGATAATTCAAGGTGTTTATTACTTCCATTCCGGCTTCGCTGTCATGCTTGTTTGCTGCATGAACAACAACCGATAAAAGTAATCCATTGGTGTCTGTTACGATATGTCTTTTGCGACCTTTCACTTTTTTTCCGCCGTCCACACCTCGCTCCTCGCCGCCAACTCGTGTGGTTTTAACACTCTGACTGTCGATAAGTCCTACGCTTGGAGAATGGTGTTTTCCTGTCTTCTTGCGAGTCAAATCACGTAATACCTCGTTCATTGTTTCAAACGTTCCATCATTTTTCCAAATGTGAAAAAACCATTCTCGTGCCCACGAAAATAATCTAAGAACCGTAGGAGTGCATGCCGCTGAGGTAGTAATTGACGCCGAAGTAGGTCATCAGCACGGCGGCGAAGGCGAGTATCGACAGCAGGTTCAGGACGCGCGGGTTGTCCAGCTTTTTTAGTAAGCGCACGTGGAGCGTTACGGCATAGACGACGACGGTAATCAACGCCCATGTTTCTTTCGGGTCCCATCCCCAGTAGCGCCCCCACGATTCGTTTGCCCATATCGCGCCGACGAATGAGCCGATGGTCATTAACGCCAATCCTGCCCATAGCGCCATTTCGTTAATCAGCGTCAATTCGTTTACGCGGCGGGTGAGGATGTCGTTCCGGTTTTTCTTATTAAAAAACAGGAGCGTATGGTTCGTAAGACCTAATAAAAACCCGATGCCGAAAAATCCGTAGGCGGCTACGATTACAGCCACGTGTATCATCAGCCAAGGCGATTTCAAGACAGGCACTAAGGGGCTGATTTGAGGGTCTATCCAGTTGAGTCCCGATACGAAGAGGATGACGCCGCCGAAGATTGTTGCCAACGCCAGCGTAATGGCGCTTTGCCGTACAAAAAGGAAGCCTGCGGCAACGGTGATGAACGCTACGTACACCATCGTTTCGTAAGCGTTGCTCCACGGGGCATAGCCGGCGATGTAGCCGCGCAGCGCCATGCCGGACAGGTGGCAGAGCAAGCCGGCGGACACCACCGCCGTCAGCAAATAAATCCCTGCCCGCACAGCTTTGTTTTTCTTGAATAACGAAATGAAGGCAAGTACGAGCAATATGCCGCCTGCCATCAAGTATATCTTCTTGCATTGGCGGAAAATATTCAGACGGTTGTAGCGCCGTTCCGTGTCGAGTTTTTTGTGGTCGATAGCCAGCGTCGTATGTTCCGTTTGATAGCGGCGGATGTCGCGCAGTACGTCGTCTGCCGCCGTCCAGTCGCCGGTCTTTAACCCCGCTGCTACTTGCGCCAGATAGCCGTACAGCAGTTCGTGCGACGCCGTCCATGTATGGTTCGGATCGCCCGCCTCCGGGAAGATGTTGACCATGTCGTTTGCGGCTAACCGGTAGAAAATGTTGATTTGTTCGTCTAATTTAATCAGGTCTTTGTCGAAGCGGCTGCGTGCGGCAGGCGGTTTGGCAAACACGGCGTCCAAGTCGCGTTGCAGCTTGTAGTTGTCGTCGTCGTCAAAGAGTTCGACGTAGGCGCACTGTCCGGCGGTAAGTCCGTAATGACGGGCAATATCTTTATTTTTTAATGAAATGAACGGGATTTGCATCCACATTTCGGGCATCGTCAGCAGGCTCAGCAGAAACTGGTCGGCGTTGAGGTTGCCTACCTTGTCGGCGCGGTGCAGCTTGCGCAGGGCTTCCGACGCAAAGGTGTTCACCGGCTCCAGTCGTCCGTCTAACGACTGCATCGGCAGCGCGCCGAAGCGGGCAGCATGTTCCGCAGGGATGGCGTTTTTTTGAAAAAGGTTGTACAGGTCGTTCGTGCTGTGTTGGGCGTTTGCCGCCGCGCCGGAAAGCAGCAGCGCGAGCATTGCCGCCGCTTTTTTCATTTGTTTCAAATTGCGGACGAGCTGCCGGAAGCGGGTATTTTTCCCGGTAAAGCACAGGACGAAGCCGAGTATCAACACCGCGTAGCCGCTGTATGTAATAGCGCGCCCCGCCGCGTCTTGGTTGACCGAGAGAATCGTGCCCCGCTCGTCCCGGTCGTACGACGATTGGAAGAAACGGTAGCCTTTGTAGTCAAGTACGTTGTTCATCGAGATTTTCCGCTCAAACGATTGGTCGCCGTCGTGAATCCTGATGAGGCTTTCAAAGGACGAAGGGCTTGCCGAACCCGGGTAGCGCGCCATCGTAAAGTCCGTCAATTCTATGCTGAAGGGCAGCGGGTGGCGGCTGTTGCCTTTGTTCGTCTGCACCAGCATATAGTCCAGCCGTTCGGTTTCGCGGAGGTGGACGACGCCTTCTTTTCCGAAGATATGCGACGTAAGCGCTCCCGCAAGGATGATAATCAGCGAAAAATGAATGGCTAAAAATCCCCATTTGCCTCGCTTGAACAGCCGGCGCCGGAGCGAAGCGGCAATGAAGTTGATGACGAGAAAGAGTTGCAGCAGAAAAAATAGCGGGGAATGGTACACCGCGACTTTGGCGGCTTCCGTTCCCCAATATTTTTCAATAAACGTAGCTATCGCCATACTCAAGGCATACACCAAGAGCAGGGCGATAGACGTTTTGTAGGATGAGATTAGGCTTCTTCCCATTGCGTTCGCAGTAGTTTTACGGATTCGGGCAGGAGCGTATTCCTGTCGCCCTGCGCGCCGCACTCGTAGCTGACGTATTTGTCGTATCCGAGCATTTTCAATGCCCGGAAGCCTTCGACGTAGTTGTCGGCGTCGCCGTCTTCCACCGGAATGCTGCGGCGTTTGCGGCTTGCGATGTGTACGTGCTGCAAGTAGCTGCCCGCCGAAATCAACGCGCCCATGTCGGACGATTCTTCCTTCGTCATGTGCCAAAAGTCGCCCATGCAGCGGACGCCCGGACTGCCGGCGTCGCGGCAAATCGAGGCGGCGTCGGCAACCTGACGGAGGTAGAATGCTTCGTTGCGGTGCAGCGGTTCGAGGATGAGGGTTGTGCCGTGTGCGGCGGCATAGTCGCCCAATTCGTTCAGCTGTTCGCAGAGGACGTCGCGCGTCGCCTGCGTGTGAGGCAACGCGGGTTGCTGTCCGTTGAAGCCCGGCACGAGTATCACGCCTACCGAGCCGAGTTCGCCCGCGGCGGCAAGAATGGTTTTCATTGAGTTTATACATTCCTGACGGACGGCAGGGTCGGCGGCAAGGAGGAAGCCTTTGAATCCGGCGCATATTGCACTGACTTTGATGCTGCGTCCGTTCAGTGCGTCTTTGATTTCCTGTACGCGGTTTTCAAGTCCGCTGCCGCCGGGTTCAAAGCCCACTACGCCCAGCTTTTCCATGAAGTCGAGCTTTTCAGCCAGCGTTTCGCCCGGGGCAATCCCTTCCTGAAAAGACAGTTTCAATTCGGCTGCTTTATTCTCCGGCGTTGCTTTTCCCGCAGCGCCTGCGCAGCTTGCAAAAGGGATAGCGCCTGCGCCTGCAAGCGCTATGCCCGATAGCGATGTTTTTATAAAGTTACGTCTGCTTGTTTTCATCATGCGTGTGGATTATTTACCGGGTACTTGCACTACGAATTTACTCATATCCATTTTTTCCGTCAGGCTTAAGTCGGCGGGCATGTAATTCAGCGTCGAGGCGGTCATTTGCTCCCACGTGATTTCAGCGCCGCTGTATGCCGACTCGCGCCCCATAATGGCTGCCATGGTCGATACGGCTATTTCGGATGCTTGGTCGATAGCTTCGCCCTTGCGGATATGGTTGACCCAGTTTACGTGTTCCAATACATAAGGGTTGTGTTGCTTATATATGGTTTTCGCTTTTTCGTGGTCGTATTTCCAAATGACGTTTCCGTCCAAATCCCGAATGCCGTCTTCTGTTGTCCAAGAGCCTTTCGTTCCTTGTATAACCTCGCTTACATTGTCTGCGCATCCGTTAATCTGGCGGCACATGCTGTGTAGGTGCACGCCGTTTTCCATGACAAAGTCAATGCTGAAGTTGTCGTACTGGTCGCCTGTAATGCGGCGTTGGCGCGAGCCGAACCCTACGGCGCTCACGGGTTTCAGCCCGCTGAACCATGTGAATACGTCAATGTTGTGCACGTGCTGTTCTACGATATGGTCGCCCGAAAGCCACCGCCAGTTTACCCAGTCTTTAATCATCCATTCGCCGTCCGTCCAGCCTTGCTCGCGGTTTTTGTACCACAGCATGCCGCCGTTCCAATACACCGTGCCGCCGGTGATTTCGCCAATCATCCCTTCCATGATTTTTTGGTAGCTTTCCACGTATTTCCGTTCGTGGTGGCGTTGCGTGCCGGTAACCACAGCCAGCCCTTTTGCCGCAGCCTGCTTGGCGGTAGCCACCACCGTGCGGTAACCTACGGCGTCTACGCAAATCGGTTTTTCGAGGAATGAATGTACGCCCTTTTCAGTGGCATATTGAAAATGAATCGGGCGGAAGTTGGGCGGCGTTGCCACAAGCACCATATCCACGCCGCTGTCGATAACTTGCTTGTAAGCATCCAGCCCGACGAAGCGCCGGTTTTCGGGCACGTCAATGCCTTTCTCTTTCTTCAGACTATCGGCACACGCATCTACCCTGCTTTTGAACGTGTCGGCTAAGGCAGTAATCGTGATGCCGTTTGCCGCCGCCAGCAGGTTGAAGGCTGCGCCCGTCCCGCGGTCGCCGCAGCCGATAATGCCGGCTTTCAGTTCCCTGCCGTCTGCCGCCATGTCGGGGAGTTCGGGGATATAATACGTTCCCGGCTTCTTCAACGGCGTAAGTTTAGCGGACGAATTTCCGCCGCACGAACTTAATAATGCGGCATTGCCGACGCCTACCGTGCCTAAAGCGCCTACCAAAGCAGTGTTCTTTAAAAAAGACCTTCTGCTGATTTTGTTTTTTGTCATAGTTTTGAATTTTAATTTATAATTTAACGTTTACTATTTACTGTTTTCAGGCGTTTCGCAGACCACGCGGAATCCGATGCCCCGTATGTCCGAATACCACCAGATGCTTTTCGGTTGCTGCGGGTCGGTTTTCAGCCACGCCTCGTGCTGCGTATAACCCCGCACGGCGCAGCGCACGTCTGCCGCATCGGACGTATAGTTGCCGCCGCGGACGACGTATTCAACGCCTTCCGTCGCCAGCGGATTGGTGGCGTTGGCGCCTGCTTTGCCGTAAGCCTGCGGGTCGTATTTGTCGGCGCAATATTCCAGCACGTTGCCCAGCATATTTTTCAACCCGAACGGATTGGCTTTGACGGCGTCGGGCTGCTGTGTCCTGTTTCTACTGTTATGGGTGTAGATTACATACGACGAAATAGGATCGGTATCGGCGTCGAAAAAGGTACGCCAAAACCCTTCGTCGGAGAATTGCTTCGGACTGCCTTCAAAGAAATAGGGCGCATCGTTCACACCGCCGCGGGCGGCATATTCCCACTCGGCTTCGGTGGGCAAACGGTACTTTTTGCCGGTGGTGAGCGACAGCCATTGGCAGAATGTTTCGGCGGCGTAGTGCGTCATCGTAATTGCCGGACGGTTGCCTTTACCCCACGACTGGTCGGGGTATCCGAACGGCGGGGTAGGACCCGACACGGCGTCCACGTCGGGGCGCGTGTTGTTCGCATATATCTTTTCGGGCGGCGTGCGTCCTTCGCTCATCGTTTTTGCCGTAAACAAATCGTACATCGCCCACGTTACCTCTATTTCCGACATGAAAAAAGGACTCAGCGTTACGCGGTGCACCGGCGTTTCGTCGTCGCGCCGGAACGGTTCGTTTGCCGGACTGCCCATGTCGAACGTCCCGCCCGGAATGGCTATCATTTGAAACGATACGTCCGAAGCGGGTATCTGTTCCGTGAAATCCGCAAATTCGGTAACCGCCGTCGCCGTCTTAAAGTAACGCGACGTATCGGCATTGCCTTGTGTAATATCGGCTATCGACAGCGTGCCGTGTTTATAATTCGGGTTGTAATGCCCTGCATCGAGGTGGCAACTGATGCACTGCAGGTTCAACTTCTTCTCGTTCTCTTCATAATAAAGGTGCGCGGTGATGCCGTCGTCCGTAATTCCCGAAGGGAAAAGATTGTGGTGGCAATCTTTACACGACGCATTGGGCACATACTCCACCGCCTGCTCCAGTTCCGACATATAGTCCCAATCGTAATCCGCGCTGTCTTTCGTCATATATCCCCACACGTCGCGCACGCCGAGCTTGAGCTTCGCCGAATAATGGGCAAACGTATGCTGCTTAGGCGGCAGATGGCAATCGACGCAATGCACCCGCGTGCCGCTCCTGTTATTGAAATGCACCGATTTCTTCCAACTGGTTTCCACATGCGGATGTACATGGCAGCGCATGCACGATTCGTCCGTCGAAAAATAGACCGACGCCTGATAGACCGACGCCGCTACGCCCATTCCTATCACGATGCCCACGAGAAGATATAACGATTTCCGTTTAAAAAAACCTGCTCTTCTGCCGTATCCGTATGTTGGTTTCGTTTTATTCGACATGTAATATAAAGTGTATATTTATTTCTAATTTCTGAAAAACTTGACAAAGGTAGTAAAAAGAAATAAGAAAACAAAAAGCCATCCGAAAGAGTGATTACGTAATTAAGTGATTAGGTGATTAAGCGATTAAGAAAGCTACGCTACGTTTAATCTTAATTACTTTGCCTCAGAGCCTATGTGCTAACGGGCGCACACGAAAAGAGGCGCTTACGCGCCTCCATTCAATTAAAAAATCAATACAACAAATAAAAAATGATAGTTAATTTCGTTTTATGTTACTATTTTACGCAACGTCGTGCGCTATTTCTTTGCAAACGTAAAGGTAAAGTCATAGTCTGTTTCATCGTCGGCGTTTTCATACTCGAACAGGTATGTGCCTGCGGTTAACGTTATTTTACCGCCGTCATAGCCAAAATTAGAAAACCAGTTGGCATACACCTCAGTGCCGTTGGATGCGGTAATAAACATTCCCCAGTCGTGTGCGCCGGTTATGCTCAATACGCCGTCAGCCGGAATCACTATCTTGAACGCCGGACTTTCACTCGTGGTGATAACTCCTGCCCTCTGAACCGAAGGAGTAGCATCGCTGAAAGTTATTCTGAGCGGTTTGCCCACGCAACTGTACGTTTCCACAGAACCTTCGCCGGATGTAGCGATTTGTACATCGTACTTGATGCCTGCGCCGAAGTCGT
>JAITPN010000082.1 GCA_031289415.1 Prevotellaceae bacterium
CAGTACCAATACACGCCTGTACGAATGCTGTCGGGCGGATTGACAAAGCCGCTTTCTATCGCTGAAAAGTTATTGCACGAAGCAAAGAACAGCAACGAGAGAAAGAAAAAAGAATATACGAATTTCATATTAATAAAATTTAATTTGCTGCAAAGTTAAGATAAAAAAATGAAAAATAAGAACTCCCCGCCCTCCGAAGGGGTTAGGTGGTTTCCGCATTTTTTTCTCTTTATCCTTGCATATATCAAAAAAACACCTTACATTTGCCGTCGAATTAGAATTAGTAAAGTTTATGAAATTATTTGTGAATACATATTGGTGGTGGCGCTTGCGATGTTTACATGGTGAGTAGTACGCCGTATGGTTTGCGATGCAGTATCAGAAAAAGGCTTGTCACTCACGACAGGTCTTTTTTTATTTTATGTAAAAAGAAATTATTAAAGTAATGAAGAAGACATATCAAATTGATGAAAATGGGTATTACGGCAAATTCGGCGGCGCGTATATTCCTGAAATCCTGCACCGGTGCGTCGCCGACTTGCAGGCGGCGTATCTTACCATCCTTGGCAGCGAGCCGTTCAAAACGGAATACCGCCGTTTGCTGCGCGACTATGCCGGACGTCCGTCGCCGCTGTACCACGCCGTGCGGCTGAGCGCGAAGACAGGCTGCAAGGTCTATCTCAAACGCGAAGACCTGAACCATACCGGTGCGCACAAAATTAACAACACCATCGGGCAAATCCTGCTTGCGCGGACGATGGGCAAGACGCGCATCATCGCCGAAACCGGCGCAGGGCAGCACGGCGTGGCTACCGCTACGGTCTGTGCGCTGATGGACATGCCGTGCGTGGTGTATATGGGCAAAACGGACGTCGAACGCCAGCAGCCGAACGTGCAGCGGATGCAGATGCTGGGCGCCACGGTTGTGCCTATTACGTCGGGCAACATGACGCTGAAAGACGCCACCAACGAAGCTATCCGCGACTGGTGCTGCCATCCGTCGGACACATTCTACATCATCGGCTCGACGGTGGGACCGCATCCGTACCCCGACATGGTGGCGCGGCTGCAATCGGTCATCAGCGAAGAAATCAAATGGCAGATGCTTGAAAAGGAAGGGCGCGACTATCCCGATTACCTGATTGCCTGCGTAGGCGGCGGAAGCAACGCCGCCGGTACGATATATCACTACGTGAACGACGAGCGGGTGAAAATCGTCCTTGCCGAGGCGGGCGGCAAAGGCGTACATTCGGGCATGAGCGCCGCCACCATCCAATTGGGGCGCGAGGGCATCATCCACGGCGCACGCACGCTGGTTATGCAGAACGCCGATGGGCAGATAGAAGAGCCGTATTCCATTTCCGCAGGGTTGGATTATCCGGGCATCGGACCTGTGCATGCCTACTTGGCTGAGGAAAAGCGGGCGACGGTGTTGGCTGTGGACGACGACGACGCGCTCGAAGCCGCTTTTGAATTGACCCGCCTCGAAGGCATCATTCCGGCTTTGGAGAGCGCCCATGCGTTGGGTGCGTTAAAGAAAGTCCGCTTTGCGCCGTCGGACGTTGTGGTGCTGACTGTGTCGGGGCGCGGCGACAAGGATATGGATACGTATATTAAATGGAAAAAGGAGATTTAAAGTATGAATTATAAATTTACAACCCACACAAAGCAACTGTTGGGCGACTTGCATACGCCGGTCAGCCTCTACCTCAAGTTGCGCGACATTTATTCCAAATCGGCGCTCTTGGAGAGTTCCGACTTCCATGGCGACGAAAACAGTTTATCGTTTATCGCCCTGTGTCCGCTGGCAAGCATCGGCGTCAATAATGCCGCCGCCACGTTTTCCTTTCCCGACGGAAGCGTGGACGTAAAACCATTGTCGGACGCCTATTCGGCAACCGATGCGCTGAACGAGTTTCTGGGCAAATTCCAAGTAGAAGGGCAGGGGAGCGGCTACTGCGGGCTTTTCGGCTACACGGCTTTCGATGCGGTGCGCTATTTTGAAAATATTCCGGTGATGGATGCGCATCACGAAGAATCGGACGCGCCCGATATTTTATACCTTTTGTATAAGTACCTCCTTGTGTTCGACCATTTCAAAAATGAATTGACGATTATCGAACTGCTGCACGACGGCGAAAAAGACCATTTGCAGGAAATGGAAACGCTGATTGAGAACCGCAATTTCGCCTCCTACAATTTCCGCGCCGAAGGCGAACGCACCTCGTCTATCACCGATGAGGAATACAAGGCGATGGTGCGCGAGGGCGTGCGCCACTGCATACGCGGCGATGTGTTTCAGATTGTGTTGAGCCGAAGGTTTGAACAGCCGTTTCAAGGCGACGATTTCAAGGTTTACCGCAGCTTGCGGAGCATCAATCCGTCGCCCTACCTGTTTTATTTCGACTTCGGCGGCTTCCGCATCTTCGGCTCGTCGCCCGAAACGCATTGCAAGATTGAAAACCGGCATGCAAGCATCGACCCGATTGCAGGCACGGCGTTCCGTTCGGGTAATGTAGCGCTCGACAAACAGCGCGTCGAAGCGTTGCTGAACGACCCGAAAGAGAACGCCGAGCACGTGATGCTCGTGGACTTGGCGCGAAACGACCTTAGCCGCAATGCGCACAACGTGCACGTAGATTTTTACAAAGAAGTGCAGTACTACAGCCACGTGATGCACCTCGTGTCGCGCGTCAGCGGAGATATTGACCCCGAAGGCAACGCCGTCGGGACATACATCGACACGTTCCCTGCCGGTACGCTCAGCGGCGCACCGAAAGTCCGCGCCATGGAGCTGATTACCGAACTCGAAAAACACAACCGCGGCGCATACGGCGGATGCCTCGGATTTATCGGGCTACACGGCGATTTGAACCAAGCGATTATGATTCGCACGTTTGTCAGCCGCGGCAACGTGCTTTACTATCAGGCAGGCGCGGGCATCGTAGCGCTCAGCAACGACGAGCGCGAACTGCAGGAAGTAAACAGTAAGCTGGGCGCGCTGAACAAGGCTATCCGGCAAGCGGAAACATTGATAAACTAAAAACGACGAGAGATGAAAATATTGCTATTTGACAATTACGACTCGTTCACCTACAACCTCCGCCATGTCCTGCTGGAACTCGGCGCGGACGTGGAGGTGCACCGCAACAACCGTATCGCGCTCGACGACGTAAACCGGTTCGACAAGATTGTGCTGTCGCCCGGTCCGGGCATTCCGTCGGAAGCCGGACTGCTGCTGCCGCTGATTGCACGCTATGCGCCGGCGAAGAGTATCCTCGGCGTTTGTTTGGGCGAACAGGCTATCGGCGAAGCGTTCGGCGCAAAGTTGCAAAACCTGACGCACGTGTTCCACGGCGTATGTACCGGCATCCGGCAGGCGGCGTCCGACACGCTGTTCGACGGCTTAGACCCGGTGTTCCGCGCCGGACGATACCATTCGTGGGTGGTCGCAAACGACGGTTTCCCCGACTGCCTC
Source organism: Prevotellaceae bacterium (assembly GCA_031289415.1). Classification (GTDB taxonomy): domain Bacteria; phylum Bacteroidota; class Bacteroidia; order Bacteroidales; family UBA932; genus JAIRLC01. The sequence continues at coordinate 3,479 of JAITPN010000082.1, forward strand.
GAAGTTACGGCTGTGGACGACGACGAGGGCATGATTATGGCGCTGCGCCACCGCACGTACGACGTCAAGGGCATCCAGTTTCACCCCGAATCCATTCTGACGCCGCAAGGCAAACGAATCATCGCCAACTGGCTCGGATTATACGATTATACCTTTCAATAAAATTAAATTTCAAACAAAATGAAACAGATTCTGTACCGATTATTTGAACATCAATACCTGTACCGCGACGAAGCCCGCACGCTGCTGCAAAACATCGCCGAAGGCAAATACAACGAGGCGCAAGTTGCCAGTTTAGTTACCGTTTTCCTGATGCGCAGCATCTCGGTCGAAGAACTCGGCGGCTTCCGCGACGCGCTGCTCGACCTGAGCCGCCCGGTAGACCTCGCCGAATATCCGTTTATTGACGTGGTAGGCACGGGCGGCGACGGAAAAAATACGTTCAACATCAGCACCGCCGCTTGTTTCGTGCTGGCGGGCGCGGGCTACTATGTGGTGAAGCACGGCAATTTCGGCGCTACGTCGGTGAGCGGCGCAAGCAACGTGATGGAGCAACACGGCGTGGCGTTCACCACCGACCCCGACGTCCTGCGCCGGTCGATGGACGCAAGCCGCATGGCGTACCTCCACGCCCCGCTGTTCAACCCGGCGCTGAAAGCCGTTGCGCCTGTGCGCAAAAGTCTGGCGGTGCGCAGTTTTTTCAACATTCTGGGACCGTTGGTCAACCCCGCCAAGCCGAAATACCAACTGCTGGGCGTGTACAACCTGCCGTTGGCGCGGCTATATACGTATGCCTATCAGGAGAGCGGCATCCGTTTCGGCGTGGTGCACAGCCTCGACGGATACGACGAGATTTCGCTCACGGGCGAATTTAAAGTGTCGATGCCCGAACGCGATAAAATCTATACGCCCGAAATGCTCCACCTGCCGCGCGTCCGCGAGTCCGACCTCTATGGCGGCGACACGCCCGCCGACGCCGCCCGAATCTTCGACGCCGTGTTCGACAATACCGCCACCGAAGCCCAGCGCAACTGCGTCCTTATCAACGCCGCGTTTGCCATTCAGGTCATCTGTCCCGATAAAAAGATAGACGCCTGCCTCGCCGAAGCCGCCGAATCGCTCGCCGCCGGCAAGGCGCAGCAGGCGTTGAAGCGGTTTTTGGAAGTGAATAAAGCAGAGTGAAGCGTAAAGGGTGAAGAGTTAAGAGTTAAGGGTGAAGCGTAAAGCGTAAAGAACACGACAACAAAACGCTTCACCCTTTACGCTTCACGCTTCACTTCTCCGGCGGTTTTTCCGATACGTATGGCAAACTTTCAAATGCGTATTTGGAACTTTCAAATACGTATGGCAAACTTTCAAATACGTATTTGGAACTTTCAAATACGTATGGCAAAAAGTTGATAATTTCTCTTGACATCGAAATTAAAATAGGATAGATTGAGGTGGTAGTCAGGACACAATCATTGTCTATATCGTCTATACCTTAGTTCCGGTGGTCTATTGTTAAACATGTCTTCAGGGACTGCTTGGTCTTTTTTTATGCGGAAAACAACCGGAAGCGTGTGTCTTGTCTTTACCGCTACTCCGTTGATTCTTGCCGGCGTCCAGCGGGGCTATTGTGGCAGTATCTGCTTGCGGCGGCTCCGCATAGCGTTGCGGGCGTCAAAATTACGGCTAATAGTATAGCGCATTTTTGCATCATCCGGTTAAAAGGGTCATCCATTTTGTTTGAAATCAACGATGACTACGGCTTCGTTTTCTGCATGGTTACGCCTTTCGGCACGATAAATTTGCCGGCGGGTACAGCTACGTTTTCCTGAATTTCGAGAACCGTTTCGGAGGTTATTACCATGCCTGCTGCCGAAGTCTCTGTTTTCAACGGAATGCCTTTCCACACCCATGCTTTTACGTGCGCCGTTACGCCCATTTGCGACATTTCCATCGAATATGTCGTGCAGGATTTTCCGGCAATATTTTCTTTTCCGGTCTCTTTCAGTTTATATTTTTCTTTTACTTCGGGGGTTAATTGCAGGTAATTTACTTGCAACTCGTCCGGCGCCGCTGTTTGCGTGGCGGTGTTCAAATCCAAGTCGATGTTAATTACCGACAAGCCGTCGTAAATCAGCCGTATGTGTTTGTCCACGCCTGCGGCAATGCCGTTTTTCATGGTTGTTTCAATCGCTTCTTTCGCGCCGAAATTATCAATGTAAAAAATGTTCAGGATGCTTTGCCCCATTACCGACATTTCTTTTTTAATGATGGCTGATTTAACGGCGTACTTGTTGCCGCCGAAAGCCGGCATGGCAGTCGCCGTGAGCAGTAGCAGTCCGGCTACTAATATTTTTTTCGTATTCATTGCCTTGTAATTTTAATTATTACGGCAAATGTAGTGTTTTTTTTCGTTCCCGCAGTTAAAAATGCAAATTATTTTTACCTCCGGCGGCAAATAGGCATCCGGCGTTATAATTTTTTTGCTATTTCTTTCAGCATATCTTCCACCATGGCAGGCAAGTCCCACTGCGGCTGCCAGCCCCATTCGGCACGCGCCGCCGAGTCGTCAATCGAAGCAGGCCAGTATCGGGCAATTTCGCGGCGGAAGTCGGGTTGGTAAGTAATGGTAAATTCGGGAATGTGCTTTCTGATTTCGGTAGCCAGTACGTCGGGCGTAAAACTCATTGCGCCGAGGTTGTAGTTGCCGTGATGCAGCAATTTGCTGCGGTCGGCTTCCAGCAGTTCTATCGTGCCGCGTATGCAGTCGGGCATGTACATCATCGGCAGGCAGGCTTCGCCGCTGAGAAAGCAGGTGTATTTTTTGTGTTTCAACGCTTCGTAGAATATTTCTACGGCATAGTCGGTTGTGCCGCCGCCGGGGGGCGTTTTGTGGCTGATGATGCCCGGATAACGGATGCCGCGGAAGTCAATGCCGAAATTGCGGTGATAGTAATCGGCAAGCATTTCGCCCGTTACTTTTGTGATGCCGTACATGGTGTTCGGCTTCAGGTTCGTTTCCTGCGGCGCATTGTAAAGCACCGACTGCGGACCAAACACCGCAATGGAACTCGGAATCATCACGCGGTCGAGCTTATATTTTACGCTTACACGAAGGACGTTTAACAATCCGTCGATGTTGATGCGCCATGCCAAGTCGGGGTTTTGTTCGCCTTTTGCCGACAGGATAGCGGCAAGGTTAATCACGGTGTCGATATTATGCCGCTTGATGGCGTTTTCAATAGCATGAATGTCGGTAACGTCAATTTTCTCGAATACGTTATCGGTAACGACGCCGCGCTTGTCGTCCGCCGCATCGGCAACGATGACATTGCTGCTGCCGTAACGCTTGTTAAATTCGGGCGTGAGTTCAGAGCCTATTTGCCCCAGCGCACCGATAATCAATATTTTTTTCATCTTGTCCTTGAATTTTTCGAGGACAAAGGTAATTATTTTTTTTGATAAAAAATATTGCGTATATTTGTTGTATGGATGCCGTTGGTTTTACAGATTTATTGAAGAAGAAAGCATTGTCGCTGGGCTTTGACGCCTGCGGTGCGGCGCAAGCCGGTGTTTTGCCGGCTGAAAGCGCTCATTTGCAACAATGGCTGGCAACCGGCATACCGGAACGTCTGGCTTACATGGCGCGAAATGTAGAGAAACGTTGCGATGTGCGGTTGTTGGTCGAGGGTGCGCAGTCGGTGTTCATGCTGTTGATGAATTATAAACCTGCTACGGTGCAGCGGGCGGACTTGCCGCAAGTGGCTTACTATGCTTACGGCGAAGATTATCATACCGTGATACGTCGCAAACTGAACGTACTGGAAGAAACGGTGAAAGCGTATTATCCCAATGCGCAGGTGCGTGGCTTTGTAGACACCGCGCCGCTACTCGAAAAAGCGTGGGCAGTGAAAGCTGGTTTGGGCTGGATAGGAAAAAACAGCCTGTTGGTATCGCCTGCTTTCGGCTCGTTTGTGTTTTTGGCGGCTTTGGTTACTGATGTGGAATTAACCTACGACAAACCGTTGGAAAGCCGTTGCGGACATTGTACGCTTTGTGTGGACGCCTGCCCGAACAGCGCGTTGGAAGCGCCGTACAGGCTCAATGTCCGCAAATGTATTTCGTACCAAACCATTGAAGATAAAGCGTTGGAAGTGGGATATACACACCGCTATATTCTGGGTTGCGATAGCTGTCAGCTGCCATGTCCATGGAATAAGGCGACCGCCGCGCACGTTCACGAAGATTTTAAACCCTTCCCCGAACTGTTGTCCTATACCGCCAAAGACTGGCTGGCATTGGACGACACGCAATTTAACAGTCTCTTTGCACACTCGTGTCTGCAACGCAGCGGATTAAAAAAAATACAAAAGATAATAAGATAATAATAAAAAATCATTACCTTTGTACCGTTAAATATTAATATATAGCATGAAAAAAATATGTATGTGGCTTGCTGTGGCAAGCCTTGCGGTAATAGCCGCTTGTCAAAACGACCAAAATGGTAATGTAGAATTGCTCATCTCAGCCGATACGTTAAACGTATCCGGTAACGGAGGCACGGCTTTCGTGACAGTTTTTATAAACGGCTCTGCACATTGGTCGGTAGCTGGCGGTGCGGAATGGTGTTCATTAAATCGTACTTCCGGCGATGGATTCGGCGAAGGAGATGGCGATACGGTGCGGATTACTGTAGCTGAAAACCCGTCGTTTGAAGAACCGCGTAACGCGGTATTTACGTTCACGGCAGGTAATGCCGTACATGCCGTAACAGTGGAACAAGAAGCATTGAACTCTCTGTTGACGATACCCACCAATAATACATCTATTGTGCTTCCTGCCAAAGATACTACCATTACGCTATTCGTAGAGAGTAATTTGGACACGTGGACAGCAACGAGTAATAGGGAGTGGTGTGTAATATCACCACCTCTTTCCGGCAGTGGAAATGGAACGCTAACAGTTCATCTAAATGCCAATCCCGAATTGTATCAACGAAGCGGTATGGTAACGCTTACTTCCGGCACTGTTAAATTAAATAAGCCCATATCACAAACTCCGGGAGGAGAATATCCTGCGACTACCGTATGGAAAGTATTATGGGTTATTTGTCCCGCAATGGATGTAGTATATAACGGTAAACCCTATAAGACTTTCATGACGGCGGACGAAATTGAACTCGTAAAACAAAAAGCCCCGTGGTATGAAGAATTTATAGAAGAACACACACATGGCGCATTGGATATAGAAATAACAATTGAAGTATTGCGAGATACGGTAACCTCACTACATGGCGGCGAAGGACCGAAGATGTCTGTTGCCGAAAGAACACG
>JAITPN010000015.1 GCA_031289415.1 Prevotellaceae bacterium
TGGTTATTGGCGAACCGCAATAAATGCACTTTTTTTATTCATACTGAAAGTTGATTTTGCATTCAAAACCTTTGAACGCCTGCAAAGGTAATAATAATCGGCGATACAGAACTTTTTAGTCTAAAATTTGACCTATAAGTCTAAAAATCATACAATTAACCGCAAAACGTGATAAATTAGCCGGAGAAGTTCGCGCAGCAGTTAATCCAGCAAAATATACTCCGGATAATATAGAAAGCTATTTTAATTCATAATTTAGACGTCAATCAAATATAAATTATGGTAACGTTGATGGCGCAAAAAATTTGCCGGACTCCGCACAAATGTTTATATATGTTATTGATGGAGCACGTGCATCTTTTGGCGACCCTATGCCAAACAACAATGAAACGCTTGTAGTGTTGTATAACAAAAGTGGTGAATACCTTGGAGTTATTGCAGAATTGAATCAATATACAAAATAAATTATTTAATTTGGCTCGCGAGCGGGTCAATCGTGCATGGCGTCCGGCTGGTTTCTCCCCAGTCCAGTCAACACCTCGTTTATTTCCTCCGCTTTGCGCGTACCGATGAGCACCTTTTTGCCGCCTGTAAGCTCAAGTTGCAGCCCCATGTTTCCCGATACGGTATATGCTTCGCCGCTCTTTCCCCGTCGTATCCCCCAACCGCCGTACTCGCCGATAGGGTTATATTTCCGCACATACGATTTTGTGATTAGCGACCACCCATACTTTTCATTCACAAGATTGAATATCGAACCGCGCACATACACGCCGTCTTCTTTTATTTGGGTTGTAAGTTTTGAAAACATCATACATAGCGGTACGAAAACAGTTATGATGAGCATTAATACCGATACGACAACCAAACCGGCATCGCTCATCGGACGATTTCCGAAAGGCTGCCCTTTGACAAGTTGTTGAATAATTCCATAAATAAAAAGGATATCGACACTGATACATGTACCCAATGCCAATATGAGCAGAATCCCTAATGACCACCCTTCTTCAAAACGCTGCGTTTCCGAGAATAATACTTTCGTATCGCTGTGCGTATCGTTCGGGCAGTTCATTGCCTATTTCATCGTGTGGTACACGTTTTGCACGTCATCGTCTTCGTCAAACTTATCGACCAATTTGTCAATAGACGCTTTTTGTTCGTCGTTGAGTTCTTTGAGTTCTACAGTGGGGATACGTTCAAACCCGCCGCTCACCAATTCCAAACCATGTTCTTCGATATATTTCTGGATAGCGCCGTAGGCTTCAAACGAGCCGTAGATGATAATTTCGCCGCTGTCGTCGGCAAACACTTCTTCGCCGCCGAAGTCAATCAGTTCGAGTTCCAGCTCGTCGAGGCTCAGTCCGTCTTTCGCCTTTACTTTAAACACCGATTTGCGCTCAAACATAAAGTCCACGCTTCCGCTCGTACCCAACGAGCCGTTGAATTTGTTGAAATAGCTGCGCACGTTGGCAACCGTGCGGGTAGGGTTGTCGGTAGCCGTTTCTACCAGAAACGCTATGCCGTGCGGACCGTAGCCTTCATACACCACTTCCTTGTAGTCGCTTTGGTCTTTTTCTACGGCGCGTTTAATAGCCCTTTCGATATTGTCTTTAGGCATATTTTCAGCCCTTGCGGTTTGGATAATCGCCCGCAAGCGGGGGTTATTATCGGGGTCGGGACCGCCGGTTTTGGCAGCCATCGTCAGCTCTTTGCCCAAGCGGGTAAACACGCGGGACATGTTGCCCCAGCGTTTAAATTTCCGTTCTTTACGAAATTCAAATGCGCGTCCCATAGCTTACAGCGTTGGATTGATACGTCCTATATATTTGTCGATGGTGCGACCTTCGGGCGTTTGCGCGTAGTCGTCTTTGATGCGGGTATATACCTTCAACGCATCGTCGGTTTTTTGCAGGGCTTCGTAAGCTAGTCCGGCTTTCAGCAAATAGGCTGCCGAATAGGTCGACTCGCGATAGTTTGCCGCTTTCAGGAAGTAGTCTACCGCCGTAGTATAATCGCCCAGTTGCACATACGCATCGCCGATGCAGCTCCATGCGCGCGGCGTCAGAATCTCGTCGCCCGCGCTGAACTTTTTCAGATTGGCGATAGCTTCTTCATACTCGCCCAACCGCAGCTGGCACACGCCTGCGTAAAAATAAACCGCTTCGCCTGCCTTGCCGCCATATTCGTCAATAATCTGAAGGAAGCCCGGATTGTTACCGTCGCCGTTCAACGCCTGCGACAGGCTGTCGCGACGGAAATATTGCTCGGCAAGAAACATTTGCGCCCGCGCTTCTTCTTCCAAAGGCGCCACGTAAAAACTCCGGTATCCGAACACTAAAAGGGCTATCACGATAACCCCTCCCAATCCGTAAATAAGGTAATTTCTGTTCTTTTCAAGAAACTGTTCGGTGTTACCCAACGCTTTTTCTACTTTTTCTTCAGCATCCTGCTGCTTTTGACCACGATTTGCCATGATATTCTTTTTGATTTCGGCGCAAAGGTATTATTTTTTTTTGACATATAAAAAAAAGATTTTACCCCCCGACACGTTTCGGATGCGTCGGGAGCGGCAAATAACGTGCATAGAAAATGAGTAGTATGAGATTTTCTTCGTACCTTTACAAAAATTATTGACAAACGCAATGGCTAAGAAAAATAGACAAACGACGCTCCTCGTGAAGCACGACGACGAATTGCCGCACTACATCATGGAAGCTACCGGCAAAAGCCGCACTGCGGTGAAATCGCTGCTGGCGCACAAGCAGGTATTTGTGGATGGCAAAAATGTGTCGCAATACAACGCCGCCGTTCGCGCCAACCAAGTGATTACAATCAATTCGACCGGTACACTGAACAGTAAACACATGCTGAATAACCTGAGAATCGTATTTGAAGACGACGACATTCTGGTGGTCGAAAAGCCGGCGGGGCTACTCTCTATATCCACCGGAAATGGCAATGAGATGACGGCTTACAGTATTTTACGCAATTATGTGAAGATAAAATCACAGGCAAATAAAATTTTCATCGTACACCGCTTGGATAGAGAAACGTCTGGCTTGATGCTGTTTGCACGAAACGAACGGACGAAAGAAACGTTACAGTCGAACTGGAACGATATGGTGCAGCAACGCAAATACGCGGCAGTGGTTTGCGGCGCATTGCCCAACGACGCCGATACCCTCACGTCGTACCTTAAAGAAAACGCGGCGATGCGCATGTATGTGAGCAAAACCGCCGACCATGCGCAACGCGCGGTACTCTCCTACCGCGTGCTGAAACGCAACAGCCGGTTCTCGCTGATTGAAGTGGAACTTGAAACCGGACGGAAAAATCAAATCCGCGTACAGATGCAGGAAATCGGGCACAGCGTGGCAGGCGACAAGAAGTACGGCGGCGGCGCATCGCCCATCGGACGCTTGGCGCTGCACGCGCAGTCGTTGGAGTTTATTCACCCCACGACCCGCGAAAAAATGTGCTTTTCCACAAAAATCCCCGCGAAGTTCGCCGCCGTTTTCGACTGAGCCGTTATCCGTTAAAACGAAATACTAATACCCGGACTTATCATCAGGAACGGTATTTTATCCTGCACTTTATAGCCGAACCCGACGTGGATGGGGACGTTCCACATCCGGCGGCTGCTGAGCGGGTAGATGCTGCCGAGCACCACCACCGCAAGGTCGCGCCGCGCATTGTCGTTAAAATTCAAGGTATTTATAAACAGAAACCCTGCCCCCACGCGGTAGGGTTTGAGCTTGCCGGCGCGCCGGTCGTCCGTGAAGCGGAGCTGACCGATGAGGGCTATGCTGATGCCGCCGAGGTTGTCGGTAAACGCCGCCTTCTTGGGCGCAACCGGCGCAGTGGGTTCGGGGGGGATATTCGCAGGGTCGTAGCCGGGGTTGGTTTTCCATTGCTCCAGCGCGTCGGCGTAATTTTTAGCATTAACGTCGTACTCGGCTTTTGCCTCATTGTAGAGGCTTTTGGCGTCGCGTTCGGTTTGCGACTCGCCCAAATTCTGTATCAACATCCCGCCGGGGAACGAAAGGTCTATGTCGAATATCACTTTCGGCTGATACACGACTTCGATGTGCTTCTCAAACACCGGGTCGGTATACTTGTCAGCCGACTGCTTTACGGTGAGCTGTATTTTACCGAAATTGCGGTCGAGCGCTTCGGTTTTATTACTTAAAAAATTATTGATATTGAGGTCTTCTTTCAGACTGTTGCGGTCGGTGTAGAACGCGCCGCGCGGCGACGTCTCGTCGGGACTCACAAGGATGTTCTTCAACGACTGGAGTTCTATAATTTCGCCTTTACTGCCCAGCACGCGAAGCTCCACGTCAAGATATTGCTTGCCGTAGAGCACGAGCCGGCTGCTGTCTATCACCGACCGGTTAAACGACAGGATAAACTTGTTCATCACGCTACGGGCGAGTATCACGTTGTTCGCTTTGTTTAACTTCACGCTCTTGAAATCGCCGTAGTTGAGCGTAATGAAATCGAAAGGGTGCGGGCGGCGGTACTCTTCCACCGTGAGGCTCGTACCGGTGGGCTGTCCGTTGTTCAGCAAATCGACGTTGCGTTTATTAATATTCATCGGGATACGCAGCTTGAAATAGCGGCGGTTTTCGGTTTGATTCACCGTATCCACCGTAAGGTCATACACGTCCTGCCACGTGAAGCGCGACTTGTGCAGCGAATTGCCTTCGACCACCACGTCGATGCGCTCGCCCGGATGTACCGTGGCGCTGCGCTGCCAGTCGTCGCCCTCGCGCAGCACTTGCACGCCGGTGATTTGCATCTTCGGCGTAATGTCGATATTGGTGATAAACACCGGCAATTCCCTGTCGCGGTCTTTAATATATAGGTATCCGTCCGTAATGCGGTGCAGGTTGAACACCGTGAGCTTGCACAGCACCTTATCGTTAGCCAGCGACTCCATGGTATACAGTTCGCCCACCAGCGTGCCGCCCGGCTTTTCCTGCGCCTCGATGCGGTACGTGCGGTTTATTTGCAGATTGCGGTGGTTATCAATATTGATGACCACGCCTTTGCTCTGCGACTCGCTATCGTACGTAACCTCTTTGCGGTTGATATTCAGGAACGCGATGCGGTTAGACCGCACGACCAGATTCGGAATCATCAGCGCAATCCTGTTGCCCAAGCGGTGGGCTACGGTATCCAAAAACGGCGCGGCGGCTTCCATTTCCGCCACAATGCTTCGCGTACCGGCTTCTTTGGGCATCAGGTGCAGAAACAGGCGGCTGTCGCGCTGCACAACGCGGTAGTCCACGCCGTTGCTGCCGAGCCATGCCGCCGACGTTTTGACGTTCGACGCATTATTGCTTTCCAACTCTATCACTTTTTCTTCGCCCACATACAAATCGTCGCTACCCTGAAACAGCTTGACCCACGTCTGCACGTAAGGAAACAGCGGCAACTCCCACGTATCAAGGCTGCGCGTCCACTCGTCCGCCTGCACCGCCGCGTTGACCAACAGCGACAACTGCTGCGTACTCTGCAAATCGAGCAGGCGCAGCCGTCCGCGGTAGCAATTATCCACCCAGCAAAGGCTGTCGAGCACGTCGTAGCTTGCCGACGGCGCAAACGACAGCCCTACGACGCCGGCGTCCGGTCGGACGTAAAACCGTATTTCGCACACCGCGCGTTCGCGTGTATATTCAAAATAAAGCGCCTGTTTTTCACGATACTGCACCGCATTTTCGCTCAGTTTATATAACCTATTGTCCGTAGCCAGCGACACGTCCGTAAAGTATTTATCCTGAGCCTCCGACGGCAACATCGAAAGCAGGCAAAGCAGTAGGGTTGCAAAATATTTCATATACTAAATTTCCGGCAAAGTTAGCGATTTTTTGCCACACGGCAGCTATTATTTTATGTGAAAGATGCGAAATCCCGCCGTTGCGTGGCGGAACACCGCCAAAGCGTCGCGTCGTGCAGTCAGTCCTGTTTTACTTAAAAAATAATGCGTATCTTTGCCCAAAATATAATAATGTTTATGCAAAAATATATCATTTATTCCGGTATGGCGCTGCTGCTGCTTGCGGCATGTACGCCGCCTGCCGATACGGACGACATGCCGCTCGAGGCTCTTGCGGCGCACTTTCAATCGCCGCCCACGGCGTATGCGCCTTGCGTATGGTGGCATTGGATGGGCAGTAATTTTTCAAAAGAAGGGATTACGAAAGATTTGGAAGCCATGAAAGAAGCGGGCATTGGCGGCGCGGCGGTGTTCAACATCGCCTCGTCGGTGCAAACTACGCATGCGCCGATGGAAAACAATCCGTGGGCTACGCAGACGTTCCGCAGCGACGCCTATTGGGATGCGTTGGCGTTTGCCGCATCCGAAGCGAAACGGCTGGGGCTTAAAATCGGGCTTCATGCCACGCCCGGATATGCTACGACCGGCGGTCCGTGGATTTCGGAAGCGCAGGGGATGCAGAAAATCGTGGTGTGGAAAACGGAGGTTGCGGGCAACCGCTTGGTTGTGCAGCAGCTGGAAAAGCCGGAGTTGCCTACGTATAAAGGCTACGGCACGTCGAACAAGCAGGCGACGTACTACGCCGACGTAGCCGTGATGGCGATACCCGGCAAGCAGCCGGTTACGGTAGCCGACGTTGTTGATATTTCTGCTTATATGGATTCCACCGGATTGCTGCAGTGGCAAGCGCCCGAAGGCGTATGGCAGGTGTACCGCATCGGGCACGCGCCTACGATGGCGAACCCGCATCCGCTGCCCGACGATATTATCGGAAAAGCGTTGGAGGTCGATAAAATGAGCCGCGAACACAATGTGTATCATTGGCAGCAGGTGCTGAATCCGTTGACGGCGCATTTGAAGGAGTATATCGGCGATTCGTTTACGTTCGTTTGGGTGGATAGCTACGAAGCCGAAACGCAGGATTGGACGGCGCATTTCCGCGACGATTTTATCCGCATGAAAGGCTACGACCCGCTGCCGTACATCGCCCTGCAACAGCTTGCAAACGACCGCGACGACCTCAAAGCGTTTCACGAAGATTATAAAGCCGTAGTCAACCGTCTTTTTATTGATAACGGATGGCAAACAGCTAAGGAAATGATACACGCCGCCGGTTTGAAGTTCTATTGGGAGCCTTACTACAGCCCGCAGTTCGATACGTACGAATGTGTATCGATTCCCGACGTGCCGGTGGAGGAATTTTGGACGTCGGGCAACGGACATATTGGTCCGCGAATCCCTAAGGCTGCCCATGCGTTCGGCAAACGGATTGTAGCCGCCGAAGCCTATACCGGCGACCCTACGCGAAGCCGGTATACGGAAGATCCGGCGTTCTTGAAACGTTCTACCGACGGCGCTTTTGTAACCGGCGTCAATTGGCTTTTCCTGCACCACTGGGTGCATCAGCCGTTCGACGACCGCTACCAGCCCGGCATGGGCATGGGATGGTGGGGTACGCACTTCGGGCGGCATCAAACGTGGTTGAAACCTTCAAAGGCATTTTTCAGCTACCTTGCCCGCTGCCAGATGTTGTTGCAGCAAGGCGAGTTTGTGTCGTTCGGGAAAGACGTGCTGCACAGGCAAACGACCGACGCCGAGTTGTTTTTTGTGATAAATGCCGATACGGCGCAGGTGCGGCGGCTTGCGCTGCCGGTGCAGGGCATTGCTTCGCTTAAAGCGTGTGCCGAGGGCGGCGTGACGCCTACCGACTGTTCGTCGCCGGAGATGGCGCGCCTTGTGCCGCCTGAGCTTTGGAATGCCGATAAAGGGACGATTGCCGTAATGACCGACTGGGAAATACGCGGCGATACGATTTACGCCAACCTGAAGTTGGAAAAAGACGAGTCGGCGTTTCTCGTTTTCCCGACGCATGAAGGGAAGTACGAGAAATTGCCGCCCGTAGAGGTCGTCGGCGAAACGGCGTACGACATCACAGGCACGTGGAATGTGGCGTTCCAACCCAAGTTGGCGCAGCCGTTCGACATGGAAATTCCGTCGCTCTCCGATTTCAGCGCCCACGCCGATACGGCGGTGAAATATTTTGCAGGCACAGCGGTTTATAAAAAATATATTCCGATAACTGCCGATATGCTGGGCGAACATACGCAAGTGGTGTTAGACCTTGGCGAAATGCACGATATTGCTGAAATAGCCGTGAACGGCAAAGCCGCCGGCGTGTTGTGGTATCCGCCGTACCGTGCCGTCGTAACCCCATGGTTGACGGCGGGCGATAACGTGATTACGGTTGCCGTAACCACCAATTGGGCAAACCGCCTGATAGGCGACGAGCAATACCCCGCCGACTTTGAGTTTGGTAAAGATTACGGCATAGACATCGGACGCCCGATGAAGGCGTTCCCCGAATGGTTTATCAAAAACGAGCCGCGCCCGCAAGCGGGACGAAAGACGTTTAATTCATGGTATTACTACCGGCACGATTCGCCGCTTCAACCGGCAGGGTTGCTCGGACCGGTGCAGCTTCGCGTGCAAAAAGTGCGGTAAGTTTTTGGGTCGCGCTGTTTATTTCGTGGGTTGTATCCATGCGCCTTGCTGTTGTACATTGTGCAGGGCAATGCGGCGTTTGTGTGCGGCGACTTCCCATTGCTGCACACGGAAGGTCGGGAGCGAGGCGTCGAGTATTACCTTGTCGGGCTGGTAGCGCGTGAGCGCTTGCTCCGGACGTTGCGCGGCGGCGGCGGTTACAATGAGATAGTCGACAGGTACGGTTTGCTGTACCGGCGGCAGGTTGCCGTCCAGTATTTTAATCAGTTTGTTGCCACTGATAATAAAGTGATGGTAAACGTGCAGGTGTTGCATTGCCGTATCGTTCAAATGTGCGTGCAACGGAATGTTCGTTATGGATTTTTCGGATATTCCCGCAGTAATGAAAAAGGGTTTAAGGTTGAAGTCAAATGTATGGTTTATGCTGCCGCTGTCGCGGAAAGCTACACTGTTTACGCCATTCACAAAATGAATGTAGGAGGCGTTCTTTACATTATATACGGCAATATATTGCTGTTGCTGCTGCCCGACGGAATGTTGCGTTCCGAAAGCAAAAAACGCCACCGCGAGGCAGGCTGAAAGCCATAGGCATTTCCGGTTTTTCACTTCGATATACAGCACGAAAAGCAGCGCTATCGCAATCAATAAAAACACTTGCGCATGGCTGATGTAAATATCGGAAGTGACGGAAAACGGCATTTTTTCGATTGCTCGGATGCCGCTGTTCAGCAGCCACACCAATTTGTTCAGACACCATGCCGCAATGTCCGATATGACAGGAAGCCATGACAAAGAAACGAGCGTGGCGCTGAAATATACAATGAGTCCTGTGAGCGGAATGACAAACATATTGGTTAGCAAAAAATAATTCGGAAATTGATGGAAATCGGCAAGGGTAATAGGCAGTGTGCCGATTTGCGCCGCAAATGAAACCGTAACAAGTTGCCAAAAATAATCCACGTATTTGTAACGGAAATAAAGCAAGCGGTATAAAATAGGTTGAAAATAGACAATCGAAAGCACCGCGCAATATGAAAGTTGGAAGCCTGCTTCAAAAAGCGAAAACGGATAAAACAGGCAAATAAAAAACGCCGAAGCGGCAAGCGAATTGTAAATGCTGATATTGTGCCTCATCATTTGTCCGGCAAGCACGAACGAACACATCACCGTAGCGCGGGTTACGGATGGCGAAAATCCTACAATGGCAGCATAAAACCAGAGGAAAGCGATGCAAAGCAGCGATTTTAAAATCCGTCCGCCTCGCCGCTTTTCGAGAAATGCCAGCACGAAAAATAGAATCCCTGAAATAATGCCGACGTGCAAGCCCGATACGGCAAGAATGTGCATCGCGCCTGTAGCGGTATAACTTTGTTTCAATTCTACGTCAATATCGCGCTTGTCGCCTAAGGTGAGCGCGTTGAGTACTGCATATTCATTGCCCGAAATATTTTTATCGGCAAAAAGTTGTTGTGTGCGGCGGCGCATTTGTGCCGGAAGATAACGGATGCTTTTAGCGGAAGTATGTACCACTTCATATTGCCGGCGGCGGACGAAGCCTGAGGTAAAAACATACCGCCGATTCATGTAGCGGCGATAGTCAAATTCTTCGGGATTTTGCGGCGGCTTAAATTCGCTAAACCGCACCCGAGCGACAAGGCTATCACCGGCTTCAGGCGGTATTTGCGTACTGTCGGCTTCAAGATAAAGCACGGTTTTTTCGCGAATGGCGTGTGTGCCGTTGCTGTCAGCGTAAGCGCATACCACGACAGGGGTTTTCAGATAACGTCCTCCATCGGTTGCATCTTCCGTTACTACGGCTTCTATGTAGATATATTGTTGTAGCGGCAGCCGTGTTTTCGTTTGTTGGCATTGTACGATAGTTATTCCCGCTGAAAAAAGAAAGAGCAACCCGATAAGTCCAATCATCCATTGTGAAGAGTAATAACGCCGGAAATACGGTATGCCAACTACTGCCACAAAGACGAAAAACAACGCTGTTGAAAGTATCCACGCAGGAAAAGGAAGTGGATAAATATGGGATTGCCACACAATACCGCAAAAAAAAGCAAGCGTAAAGCGCACATAAGGCATCTTATGTAGAACGGCTTTCCAATCGGGCGGCGTGTGAATATTAAACGATTTAGACACTGTAGAGTTTTACTATGTTCAGTATGACGTCCAATGATTTTTGCATGCTTTCGAGAGGCACATATTCGTAAATACTGTGAAAATTATGCCCTCCTGCGAAAAGATTGGGGCAAGGCAACCCCATGAACGACAATCGCGCTCCGTCAGTTCCGCCACGCACAGGCTGTACAAGAGGCTTTACGCCTGCCATCTCCATAGCCTTTATGGCATTTTCAACAAGATGAAAATGTTGTTCCGTCACGTCACGCATATTGTAATATTGGTCTTTGATTTGCAGGCTAAATGTACCCTCGCCATGTATGCGGTTCAATTGTGCGGCATTTTCTTCAAGCTGCAATTTTCGCCGATTAAAAAGTTCACGGTCATGGTCGCGGATGAGGTATTGGGCTGAGGCTTTGCCTGCGTTTCCCTGCATTTGATGCAGGAAATAAAACCCCTCGCGGTTGACGGTAGTTTCGGGACGTTCGCCGGAGGGCAACAACGCATTAAATTCCTGCAAAAGCGACAGCGCATTTTTTAGTTTTCCGAAAGCATATCCGGGGTGAATATTGCAACCATATACGGTAAGTACGGCAAGCGCTGCATTAAAATTCTCATATTCCAATTCGCCGATTTGCCCGCCATCAACCGTATAAGCAAAATCTGCGCCGAATGCTTGCACATCAAAGCCATCAACGCCGCGCCCTATTTCTTCGTCAGGCGTAAAGGCGATGTAAATGTCGCCGTGTGTTTGTTCGGGATGCAGCATGAGGTGTTGCGCCAATTGCATGATAATAGCTATGCCTGCTTTGTCGTCAGCGCCCAGCAAGGTTGTGCCGTCGGTGGTAATAAGCGTTTGCCCTTTGTAGGTGGCGAGTTCCGGCTGGTCGGCTACGCGGAGGTATATTTGTTTTTCGTCATTCAACAAAATATCGCCGCCGTTATATGTTGAAATAATTTTTGCCTGAACCGAAGCTCCGCTCACATCGGGCGACGTGTCCACATGTGCAATAAATCCAATGCCGGGTGTCGTTTTTCCATTGTTGGCAGCAATGTGGGCTGTAACAAAACTATGCTCATCAAGTCGTGCGTTAGCAATGCCCAACGCCTGCAACTCGTCGGTCAGCAGTGTCAGCAAAGCCACTTGCTTCACAGTGCTGGGGCGCGTTACAGCGTCAGCGTCCGATTGTGTGTCGTAAGCCGTATAACGCAAAAATCGTTCGAGTAAAGAATTCATAACATGAATATTTGTTGGCAAAGATAGTTATTTTTTTATCTATTCTATTGCTGTCTGTGTATAATTCAAAAAAATAATGTAAATTTGCACCGTTTTTAGTACACATGACTATATGCGGAAGTAGCTCAGTTGGTAGAGCATCAGCTTCCCAAGCTGAGGGTCGCGGGTTCGAACCCCGTTTTCCGCTCCGAAAAAAACTCCATCTCATGGGTATAAAAAAAGATTTGTAAGCAACATGTTTACAAATCTTTTTAATAAAACGGTATGCCTGTAAGCCGGATTCTGTCGTGTCCTATCATTTATCTGGTGCAGCCTACCCTCCGACTTGGACGCGCAATCCTCAAACATCGGTTTACATGGCTTTGCAACCTGCCGGTGCGTACAAAAATCAATGTCGCCACCGATTCCGGCAAGCTCTTACCTCGCCTTTTCACCCTTACCTTGCCATAACAACAAGGCGGTTATTTTCTGTTACGCGCTCCATAAACTTACGCCTATCTGTGCTTTCCACAGGGCAGCGCGCTATATTGTCCGGACTTTCCTCCCCTTATATTACTAAAGAGCGATAGAACAGCATACCGATATATTTCTAATTACTCAATCGCTGCCTGAGCCGCCGCCAATCGTGCGATAGGCACGCGGAACGGTGAACAGCTTACATAATCTAAACCTACTTTGTGGCAAAATTTTACCGAACTGGGTTCGCCGCCATGTTCGCCACAAATACCGCATTTCAAGCCCGGACGTTGTTCGCGTCCTCTTTGTGTTGCCAATTCGACCAACTGACCTACGCCTTTTTGGTCTAATACGGCAAACGGGTCTTCTTTCAGGATGCCTTTATCCAAATACATCGGCAGAAATTTAGCTACGTCGTCGCGGCTATAACCGAATGTCATCTGAGTCAAGTCGTTCGTTCCGAAAGAGAAAAACTCAGCCGAAGTGGCAATCCTGTGAGCCGTCAGCGCAGCACGTGGGATTTCAATCATCGTACCAACTTTGTATTCGATTTTCTCACCTCTTTCGTCGAAAACCAATTGGGCTATATCGTCGATAATTTTCCGGTGTGATAAAAATTCGTACAGAATACCAATCAACGGCACCATAATTTCAGGATGTACTTCAACGCCTTTTTTCTTCAAATCCAAAGCGGCTTCGAGAATAGCGCGGGTTTGCATTTCGGTGATTTCGGGGAACAAGTTACCCAAACGACAACCGCGAAGTCCCAACATTGGATTTTGTTCCAACAAACTTTCCACGCGATTGTGGATTTCTTCAAAAGGAACGCCCATGACTTTTGCCATTTCTTGTTGTCCTTTTTCATCGTGGGGAACAAATTCGTGCAAAGGCGGGTCTAACAGACGAACCGTCACAGGCAAACCTGCCATCGCTTCAAATATTCCGGTGAAATCGGCGCGTTGCAACGGCAATAATTTAGACAAAGCGGAGCGGCGTCCGGTTTCGTCTTTGGCGAGAATCATTTCGCGCATGGCGATGATTTTGTCGCCTTCGAAGAACATGTGTTCCGTGCGGCAAAGTCCGATACCTTGTGCGCCGAAGTCGCGGGCAACCGAAGCGTCTTTCGGCGTATCGGCGTTGGTGCGTACTTTCAGGCGGGCGTATTTATCGGCTAAAGTCATCAATTCGCCGAAGTCGCCGCTTAGTTCCGGTTCTTGCGTTTCGATTTTTCCGGCGTAAATTAATCCGGTAGAACCGTTTAAGGAAATCCAGTCGCCTTCTACTAAGGTTTGTTCGCCAAAAATCATTGTTTTTGTTTTGTAGTCGATCTGTACGCCGTTAGCAGCCGATACACAGCATTTTCCCATACCTCGAGCAACAACGGCTGCGTGGGAAGTCATACCGCCGCGAGCGGTCATAATTCCTTCTGCAACAGCCATACCGCGCAAATCTTCAGGAGAAGTTTCGATGCGGCAAAGCACTACTTTTTCGCCGCGGGCTACCCATTCTTCAGCTTCGTCGGCATGAAAAACTACTTTTCCGGTAGCGGCGCCCGGAGAAGCGGGCAAACCTTTGGTAATGGGTTTAGCAGCAGCCAAAGCCGATTTTTTGAATACCGGATGAAGCAATTCGTCTAATTTTTCGGGTTCTTGACGCAACAAAGCGGTTTTCTCGTCGATGATGCCTTGCTTCAGCATTTCCACGGCGATGCGAACCATTGCGGCGCCGGTACGTTTCCCGTTGCGGGTTTGCAGCAACCACAATTTACCGTCTTGAATGGTAAATTCGAGGTCTTGCATATCTTTGAAGTAGTCTTCGAGTTTTTGTTGCGTTTCAATCAAATCTTTGGCGCAAACAGGCATGGATTCTTCCAAGGAAGGATATTTGGCAGCGCGATCCGCTTCGGAAATACCTTGTTGGACAGCCCATCGTTTAGAACCTTCGAGCGTGATTTGTTGCGGGGTGCGAATACCGGCAACGACGTCTTCACCTTGTGCATTAATCAGGTATTCACCGTTGAAAATATCTTCGCCGGTAGCGGCGTCGCGGGTGAAAGCCACACCGGTAGCGGAAGTTAATCCCATGTTTCCGAACACCATAGCTTGTACGTTGACGGCAGTTCCCCATCCTTCGGGAATGCGGTACATCTGGCGATACAGGATGGCGCGTTCGTTCATCCATGAATCGAATACGGCGCAAATAGCTCCCCAAAGTTGTTCCCAAGGAGAATCGGGGAAATCTTTTCCGGTTTGTTTTTTAACGGCAGCTTTGAATTGGGCGACCAATGCTTTCAGGTCATCGACAGTTAATTCCGTATCCAATTCTACGCCGCGTTTTTCTTTTACTTCTTCCATGATGGCTTCGAACGGGTCTATTTCCGTTTTGGAAGTCGGTTTCATACCCAGCACTACGTCGCCGTACATTTGTACGAAACGGCGGTAGGAATCCCATGCAAAGCGCGGATTGCCCGATTTTTTAGCAATGCCTTCTACAGCATCGTCGTTCATACCCAAGTTCAATACAGTGTCCATCATACCCGGCATGGAAACACGGGCGCCGGAGCGAACCGATACTAAACAGGGATTATTTTTGTCGCCGAAACCGGTAGCCGTCGATTCTTCCACTTTCCGGATAGCGGCTTCCACTTCCGGCTTGATCAATTCGATGACTGCTTGTTGACCTAATTGATTGTATTCCGTACAAACCTCAGTAGTAATTGTAAATCCCGGAGGAACAGGTACTCCGATTAAATTCATTTCTGCTAAGTTAGCGCCTTTACCTCCCAAGAGGTTTTTCATGTCTGCACCTCCTTCGGCTGTTCCGTTGCCGAATAGGTAAACTCTTTTCTTTAAATCAGGCATAAGTTTTAAATTAAAATATTTTACATCATTTTTTTGAGTTTGCAAATATACGAAAACTATTGCAAACCTACAAATATAATAAAAAAAGCGAGGTGTTTATTCTCGCTTCTCTATCATTTTCCGTGTATTTAGAACGGCAGGTCGTCCACCGGCGGCGCACTAAACGGGTCATCCTCTGAGGGCAACGGCGCATACTCTGTTGCCGGCAAGGCGGTGTTTTGTGCAGCGCCTTGTTTGTCTATGCGCCATGCTTTTACATCGGTGTACCAACGTTCGTTAAATTCACGTGATTCCACGTTAAAACTCACTTTCAGTACATCGCCTACAGCCAAAGCGGATAGTTCGTTGACACGTTCGCCCCATGCCGCTACACACACTTTTCTGGGATATTGTTCCTGCGTTTCAATAATGAAATCCTGCTTGCTCCATGCACCTCTTGCACTTGTTCCGCTTTGTAACGGCAGTGTTTTCACAAGTTTTCCGATTAATTCCAAAGCCATAATATTATTTATTTTATTTTTGCACGTTGTTCGCAGGGAATACTTTCAGAAGCTCTACTTTGAAAATCAACATTGAGCACGATGTGATATCACCGTTTTCACGGTCGTCGTAAGCTAATTTATGAGGAATATACAATTCAAATTCAGTGCCTTCGCCTACTTGTTTCATGCCCTCTTGCCAGCCTTGAATCACGCCTTTCAGCGGAAATTTCGCCGGACTGTTGCGTTTGTATGACGAATCGAATATCGTACCGTTGAGCAATCGCCCTTCGTAGTGTACTTCCACCGTATCGACATCAGTAGGTTTAATACCGCTACCTTCTCTGACAATTTTATATTGCAAGCCGTTTTCGAGTTCGATAACGCCTTCTTTCGTGCGGTTTTCTTCCAAAAATTGCTTTTCGGCATAGCGGTTTTGCGAAGCTCTTTCCTGTTTTTCTTCAGCTTTTGCATCCTGCAGCCATTTCCAGTGTGCTTGAATCAAGCGGTCTGCTTGTGCGGCTTCAAACTTCGGCGTTTTTCCGGAGAATTTGTCGTTCAAGGCTTTTGCAAATTCACCCATCGGAATAAACTCAAGCCGCCACATCTCAATGGCATTCGCCACATCCGTACCAATGGCATAGCTCAACGAATCAATTTCGGAATCGCTACATCCGAGTTTTAATTCGGCAGCCGCCAAGGTATCGCCGATAGCGCGAAGCTGTTGCTGCTGTTGCATTACTTCTTGCGCTCTCATAGCGTAAGTGCGTTCAATTCGCATGACTTCGTTTTTGTCAAAACGCGGCGTTTTTTTATCGACAAGGTCGTTTATGCCTTTCACCACTTCTTTCACGTCAAGCATTGTTAAGTCCGCTTGTTTAAGTTGCGTACCAAAAAACATACCAAAGGCATAGCCTAACGAATCAACCTGAGCCGAAGTCATACCTTCAGGCGCTTTTTTTTGTGCGCAGCTTTCCGCCGTAAAGACCAAAGCCAACGCAAATAAACTAATTTTAAGAGTTCTCATATTTATTTATAGTTTTAAAAATTATTATTCTTTAAAGTGCCGTGCGCGTAACAACACAACTTAAACAACAGCCGCGCTCCCACATTGGCGTCCCATTCGCTATTGCCGGCAGGCGCTACTTCACACAGGTCGAAACCAATGATATGTTTCCCCGACTGCGCCAATGCTTTCAACAAATACACCGCTTGGTTATACGTTAAACCACCCGGTACAGGCGTACCTGTATGCGGACAATTCTCGGACATCAATCCGTCAATGTCGAAACTGATATATACGTTTGCGGGCAGAGCGGCTATGATGTCGTTGCTTTGCTTTGCCCACGGCGTACCGTTAAATGCCGCATGTTGCAGCGCAGCATCGGTAAAAGCCGTTACGCGCGGGTCGGTTTCCATGAGGGTAGCTTCGTCGTCGCAATAATCGCGCACTGCCACCTGCACGATGTTTGTAACGTGCGTCAATTGGTGAAGTACATTGTACATGATAGACGCATGAGAGTACGTAAATCCTTCGTAAGCCTTGCGCAAATCGGCATGTGCGTCAATGTGCAGGATTCCGAAAGCCTCATATTTTTCATCCAACGCTTTCAACAAACCAAACGGTGCGCTATGCTCTCCGCCAACTACTGCCACAAGCTTACATTCATTGATGTATTGTTTTGCCGTGCGATAAACCGTTTCGTTTATTTTATCGCTGGCTGCGTTCACGGCTTCAAGTTCGGCGGCGAGTTGCGTTTCCGCCGTGCCGCTTTCTAATTTCGCAATAATAAGGTCGGTCATGAGGCGTGTACGGCGATTCAGCTTGTCCAATGCCGCATCAAGCGGTATTGTACCTATTTTGATAGTCCATGCGTCTTCTACATCGGCATCATACAAGTCAACCTGCGCAGATGCCCTGATAATGGCTTCGGGCGCTTTATGCGCACCTGTGCCATACGACGCCGTAGCATCCCACGGGACAGACAGCAACGCTACAGCGGCTTCGTCCAACGTATAAGGCAGCGCGAAATAGTTTCCGTTCGGCTCGCCTATGGCATTTGGGTTGAATGATAAAGACATGTTTTACCTTAAAATATCAGTTTGCAAAGCTACGCAAAATAATTCAAAAGGCAAAACGCTGGCGTCTGTAATTTAAGGTACGCATTAAAATATAATATATTGAAAAATACAAAAATACAAGATATACCTTTACAAGAGGTAGGGCTTTAAAAATTTTATAATCAAATATTTACACATTTTTTTGATGTTAATATATTTATAAATAAACAACTATTTTTATTGTAATTTTCAATTATGGGCATTTTTAACAATAGAATTTTGATATTCAATAAATTATTTGTACCTTTGTAGCAAAATTATCTTGAAGAAAGAATAACACTAATTGATTAAATAGAAACTGCCCTAAAATTGGCACAAAAAATAAAATAAATGAATACATTTAATTATTCACATACGAAAAAAGCAATTATCATAGGCGCTACATCCGGCATTGGGAAAGGGCTTGCCGAAACGCTTGCCGATAATGGTTATAAAGTGGGCATTACCGGACGGCGGACGGCGCTTCTTGAACAACTGAAAGCGAATCAACCCGATTCATTTTTTGTCAAAACAATTGATGTGGTTGATACGTCGGCAGCAATAAAAAGCGTGGAAGAGTTAGTTGAAGAACTTGGCGGACTATACTTGATTGTTATTAGTTCAGGCGTAGGAAATATAATTGAAGATATTGATTTTGAAGTAGAAAAACGAACAATAGACACTAACGTAACAGGATTTACGAATATCGCCGATTGGGCGTTTAATTATTTTAACAAACAACGCTTCGGGCATTTGGTAGGCATATCATCGGTGGCAGGGCTTCGCGGAAACAGGTATGCGCCGTCGTATAGCGCAAGCAAATCATATCAAATCAACTATTTGGAATCGTTAAGGCAAAAAGCGGCGCATTTAAAACTACCGGTTTACGTAACGGACATCAGACCGGGGTTTGTTGATACGGCAATGGCGCAAAGTGAAAAGATATTTTGGGTAGCCCCTGTGGAGAAAGCGGCGCAACAAATATTCAAGGCTATACAGTCGAAAAAGAAAGTGGCTTACATCACAAAACGTTGGCGGCTAATGGCAATCATACTAAAACGAATACCTAAGTTTGTTTTTGATTTAATGTGATAATCTGAACTGTGATTTGAATATGATTTTAATGATTAAAATGATTGGAATACAAATGAAAAGACTATGAAAACAGCAATAAATAATGCAGGTAGAGCCTGTGAGGACAGCCCTGTTCGGACGAGATTCTATCTCGTCCGGTCTATCCCCGCAGGTTCAACCTGCGCAATTTGCACCGCGAAAACAAAAAATGATTATCTTTGCAAAATATTTTTTAAAACACTTTGAAAATGAAGAAAATAAAAAAATACAATTATATTAACAATCATTATGGTAAATGCTTTATCATGCTTTGGACAGCAAACTTTGGAAAACAATCATCCTTACTGTATTTGGCAAACAATACACAGTTCTGGAATAATAACAGACCCAAATAATCCAAACGAACACCAACATTTTGAAGAAGATCGATTGGAAATAGATGATTACGCATTTATCAAATCTTTGTCCTATGCAGAAAAAGTAATCATAGCACACTATTCTGCACTCATTCGCAACTGGGACAAAGACGAATTAATAGAATCCGGCGTTGCATATTATTGTTGTTGGAATGTTGGAATGTCTGTATAAGTTGTTTTTATTGGATAATTTTGCAGTTTGCGGGCGGCAAGGCAGTCGCCAAGATTGAACGACTTCCAGCTGCGGGCTTTTACACGTTCTACATATTTTTCTACCCTTTCCCTGTATAAAGTATTATCCGTTTCGTCCGCCGATTCCTGCAATGCGTAGGGCGCAGCTTGATAGGACAAGTGTTTCAGGTAGTTGTAGTCCGTCTCCGTGCTAATGCACGATGTGTTGTACGATGCAATAACAACGTCCCAGTTGATTACTGCGCACAACGCCAACAGCCCAAGATTCAAAAAAACACTCATGCGAAAAAAATGGTAATGCGATTTTTTATTCCGTATTTTCACTACCAACAACACCATCGATACGCACACCATCAGTAGAAAAATGAATACGCCGATGCGTTTGTATGTCAGTCCACATTCGGTAATATAGTGCCAGTTGCGCAGTCCTGTAGAACAAAGCAGGAAAATATTTTGCCCAATCCAGCTATACGCCACCGCCTTGAACCACCGGTTATCCGGGTAAAAATTCAGGTTTTTGCGGAAATAAAACAGCAGAATGCCGCCGGAAAGAATAACGCTTACAATCAACGCATACGTTCCACGGTGAACAAACTGCGACAACTCCGCTGCGCTGTCGGGCGTAATGCCTGCCCACACGGAAATAATGTCGAAAATATTCAGCGTCAGCAGCAGTAAGCTGAAAACAACAATGCCGACAAACGCCGCGTAGTACTCGCTTTTCAAGCCCACCCATAAAAATCTGCGGTATTGCTTTTGACGCACACGTTGCAGGTTGTCGTTCATCTGCATGTCTTCGCGCGACACCATATTATTGTTGAAGCGCAGGAAAAACAGCGACAGAAAATACAAGACAAATAGAAAATGTACTACGCTCCAGAACGATAAATTGGGGATGAGCCACCGCAGCAAGTCGCAAAAGCCGTTCCACGCCACATTTACAAACCGTGCAAATTGCGGATTGGCAATCGAAAATATTCCCACAAAAAGCAAGGCTATGCCGCCAATGGCGAATATTTGCCATAGTTTCAAAAAACGGCGTTTGGGTTGCTTTGCCCGCTTGTGGAACAGTTCCTCACAGGCGTCGCCGAGTAATTTTAAATCCAACCAAACAGCTATGGCGGAATTATACGGCAACAGCAGCAAGGCGTACCATGCGCTGCGAAGCGCCGGCATTTGCACAAATGCCAGAAACACTATCAGCATCGTATAGTAAACCACCGCGCTGAACACAATGCCGGTTATCGCAACGCCTGCCGCACTGACAATAAACCCGCCGGCAAGCCACCACAGCAGTTTATTTCTGCGCAACTCCATCTTGTAACTAAACAGGGCGGCAACCAGCAGCACGGCAAAGATAAAGGCATTCAAGCCCAAATTCTCTCCCCACATCAAAAAGCGATAGACCCCTGCGCCGACAAATAACCCTACAAGTAGTTTTAAATTTTTCATGACAAATGCTATATTAAACGACAAATATAGTCATTTTTTTTATTAAGTGATAAAAAATAAATAACATGGGCTAACCCTGTTCGGACGAGATTCTATTTTGTTCGGTCTATTCCCGCAGGTTCAACCTGCGCAAATAGTACGGCGAAACAAAAAAATAAGTACCTTTGCAAAATATCTGAACGGTGATTTTAAAATGATTGGAAGAAAAATAAAAAGGCTATGAAAAAAGGAATAAATAACATAGGTAAAACCTGCACGGATAAAGCGAACAAGGCAGAACCTTGCCCGAATGGAGGAATGACTAAAAAGATATATTTTTGTAAAATAATTAAATAAATAGAACATGAATAGAATCAGTGTTATTTGCCTTGGAGTAAAGAATATGGAAACAGCCTTACGGTTTTACCGCGATGGTTTAGGTTTTCAAACCGACGAGAAAGAGAATAATCCCAAAGTGGTCTTTTTCAATACCACCGGTACAAAATTTGAATTGTATCCGTTGGAACTTTTGGCGCAGGACGTCAGCGAAACGAACCCGCCTGAAATCACAGCAGGCTTTTCGGGTATTACTCTGGCTTACAATGTCAAGAGCGAAGCCGAAGTACACGAGATAATTGAGTTGGCGCGGAAAGCCGGTGCAACAATAGCCCAAGAACCTCAAAAAGTTTTTTGGGGAGGCTATCATGCTTACTTTGCCGACCCGGACGGTTATTATTGGGAAGTGGCTTACAATCCCTACTGGTCGTTTGATGAGAATGATATGCTGGTGATGTAATATTTTGAAAGATGAAATAAATGAAAAAGCAAATGAAAAAAGCAGTATTTACATTATTAGTCGGTTTGGTTTCCATAACTGTTTGGGGACAAGATATTACAGGCGATTGGAACGGAGCCTTAAAGGTGCAGGGAATACAATTACGGTTGGTATTCCATATCCATAAAACTGAAACCGGTTATTCCGCTACAATGGATAGTCCCGACCAAGGAGCGAAGGGGATTCCCGTAACGGCTACCGGATTTGAGAACTCCGTATTAAAACTTTCCATAGCAAACGCAGGAATTGAATATGAGGGTATTTTGGGTGAAGATGCGGTTATCACCGGTACTTTCAAACAAATGGGACAGTCTTTTCCTCTGAATCTGTCGAAAGAAACGATTGAAAAAGAGACGCCTGTCCGACCGCAGGAACCGACAAAACCTTATCCCTACTACGAAGAAGATGTATTCTTTGAAAATAAGGAAGATAGCGTAACATTGGCAGGAACATTAACCTTGCCCCAAAAAGAAGGTGTCTTTCCCGCCGTTGTCCTGATAAGCGGTAGCGGCGCTCAAAACAGGGACGAAGAACTCATGGGACACAAACCGTTTCTCGTTTTGTCCGACTACTTAACGAGAAACGGAATCGCCGTTTTGCGCTTCGACGACCGGGGAACCGCCGCATCTACCGGAAATCCTGATACTGCCACAAGTTTTGATTTTTCAAAAGACGTGGAAGCCGGCGTAAAATACCTGCAAACCCGCAAAGAAATCAACAAAAAGAAAATCGGCTTGGCAGGACACAGCGAAGGCGGAATCATTGCCCCGATGGTTGCCGCCCGAAATAAAGACATTGCATTTATCGTTCTGCTGGCGGGTACAGGAGTTCGGGGCGACCAAATCATTTTGATGCAATCGGAATTAATCAACAGAGCGTCAGGGATGAGTGAGAATGAGTTGCAAAATGCGATGACCATCAGTCGAAAAAGTTTTGAAATGGCTACCAAATCAACCGATAAGGAACAATTAAAAACCGACCTTACCGAATATTTAAAGCAAGTATTGAAAGATAGCGAAGAAAATGTTATTGCGTCTCAGGTCAATGCGATGGCAAGTCCGTGGATGCAATATTTTTTGAAATACAATCCCGCTCCGGCACTGGAAAAAGTAAAATGCCCCGTATTGGCAATCAATGGAGAAAAGGATTTGCAGGTTCCCGCAAAGATAAATCTCGAAGCCATACAAAAAGCCCTGTCCAAAGGAGGAAACAAGAAAGTAACCGTTAAAGAATTTCCCGGTCTCAACCACTTGTTTCAGGAATGCGAAACCGGACTTCCGGCAGAGTATGCCACCATAGAGCAAACCTTTTCGCCCGTTGCGTTGGACGAGATTCTAAAATGGATTAAAACACAAATAAAATAGGATGTATGGCAACAACAATTGATTTTATTGAATACGTCTGCGACCAAGTAGAAGGAACAGGCGAGGTGCGCAGTAAAAAAATGTTTGGCGAGTATATGGTTTACATTGACGACAAACCGATACTGCTGGTTTGCGA